>JAIRWR010000046.1 GCA_031268885.1 Synergistaceae bacterium | reverse complement strand
TTTATAAACTGAGATGAGTTGGTCAACGAGAAGTTCTGAAGATCGTCAAGGTCATCGGCATCAACTATCGCCGTCGGGTAGAAAAGAGTGGACAAGTGATACGCGTCCAGCCCTGTAGGAGTCGAACCAAGTGGCTCATCGTATAACGCGCCCCAGCTGCCCTGCCCCATCACCGACCATAAACCAGTTATTCCACGTGTCCTGTTTTCGAGATAATAGAGGTCCAAAAATCCAAACGAGAGATGTCCCAGCTCGTGAACAACTATTCCCACCGAAAAAGGGCGTGGATCAATGCCCAAGCTAGGGACGGCCACGCTATGAAAAGCACCGAAAGCACAGTAAAATGTCACTGAGACACCGTCCAACTGAGCGGGATCAGCCCAAAGGCCCCCAGTATGCCCCCAAATCGAAGGATTGGCAATACCAACACTGCTTTCATATCCATGGACCACTAACATTATCGACAGTTCATCGGTGGTTAAAGAACCATCCTTGTTAGTGTCATACGCGCTAACGTCAATATACTCGTCCGCTTTATTCAACGCTGGCCTTACGACGTCTCCGCCAATATCTCCACGCTCCCAATATTTATGATTGCCTGGCAACGTTACCCTTATTATGCCGTCATCCCGCGCGTCGTAAGTCTCTATGGCAGGTATGAATTTAACTCCTCCGCCCGTTACGGTCTTGTAGTAGTGCGCGACTGAGCCGAAGCTGGCATCGTTGAAAACAAGGCCGTAAATCGCTGAATTGGAGAGTTCCTTATCTTCCAATTCATATATATTGTCCTCGTCCTCAAATCTGACGTATATGACGAGAAGATCGCGCTTCAGTGTCAAATTCGACGGAGCGAAGTCCGGCGCGTTCCGCCGGACAGGTTTTATGCTGTGACTCTCCCGCCACTCAGCGTCGCGCTCACTCATCTGTCTGCCGGCGCGCTCCAGGAGAAATTCAGGGACAGGGGTTCTCAGCGGACTCATGATACTTTCGGACGGTGGACTGGCATTAGCTGGGATTCCCGCCGGTTTATAATCTGCCGGCAGGACAAAATCAGGGACCTTCTCAACCGATGATACGCCGTCTGGAGAACTATTTGACGTAAGATTACTCTCGCTGATCCAATTGCCGTAATAAATGTCTCCGTCTTCCCCAAAAGTCAATAGGTTACCTTCGGCGTCTATCATATAGTTCAGAAACTCATCTCCAACTACCCTATAGTGAACAACATTACCGTTTTTTTGCGCGTGAGTCCGAACTCCCGGCATGGCAGGCACGCCCTCCGCAACAGGCGCATACGCGTTTACAAACGATCCAGTCAGAAAAAGAACGAGTAATACCCAACCTCTCAAGATATCCAAACCAAAAATACGCTTCATCAAAAAAACTCCTTTCCGCATTTGAGAATGCTGTTTATGCAATGATAATGATATTGTGATTGAGTAGGAGGCCGCTCATTAGTTGAACAGCCGCCCTCCACCGCAGCCACCAGCCAATATCGCAAAGCCGAAGATGATTATTTTGTTCAGACGGCTGGCAATCACAGCATAAGAGTTGGCAATTACCCTGGCTGCCAGCTTGTACCTTTCGGATACCGCGAAAGCAGCTTAGCGCTGACACCCTCATTCCTCAATGGTTAGGAAGCGTAGTGCGATAGGCAATACCGTTGTTGTCCTTACAATCACTCTCCTTATATTGAGATTTTAAAGTTCTCGGAAGCGAAAGCGACAAGATGGCCTAAAGTGCTGCAACCGCCAAGTCAAATCATTTTTAATGGCACACTATCGGTCAATCAAGTTATACCACGGACTTGTTGAGAACTCTGAACTCTTCAGCGTTAAAACATCTTGCGCAAAAAAGTAAGACTTTTTGCACCCTGCTTTTATTGCCCTTAAAACATATTTCCGCCCGCGTTTTTTCTTGCTTTTCTCCCTGTGCAAAAAATCTTGCTTTTTTGCACCCTGCCCGATCGTTCTGGAGAGTTCAAAGTTCTCACAATTAAGAAGTTGAAAAACCTTCTATTATATAATCCTTTAGTACACCACTACGAAAGGAGGTTGCCATCGGTAGAAGGTTTATGACAATTATACAATACCTACAGGCCGATGGCTATGACAACATATGGAATTTGATCAACTCCGCGCTAATGAATTCCGCCGCCCACCGCGCGTTTTAGATCAATTATTTATAGACCATTTTCCTCATACGCGCACTACGATGTCATTCCCCTGGTTCTCGATCGTCACGCAACCGCCCTCTGTGATGCCGCCAGCGATCAACTCCTTTGCCACTGCCGTCTCCACGTATCTCTGGATGTACCTCTTTATCGGGCGCGCTCCATAGACTGGGTCGTAAGAGTTTTTCGCTATGACGGACAGGGCGTTCGGAGTCGTCTCCAACGAGATGTCTCTCTCGCTCAGACGCTCTCTGAGATTGTTTATGACCAGACCAACTATAGATTCTATCTCGTCAAGCTTCAACGGTTTGAATATGACGGTTTCATCGACCCTGTTCAAAAACTCTGGCCTGAAGCGGGACTTCAGTTCGTTCATGACCGATTTTCTCAAATCCTCGCTTATCTCTCCGTTTCCGCTGATGCCGCCCGCTATGAGGTGCGCGCCCAGGTTGCTGGTCATTATAATCACCGTGTTTTTGAAGCTCACGGTGAGTCCGTGACTGTCCGTCACCCTGCCGTCGTCCAGTATTTGAAGCAGTATGTTGAAGACGTCGGGGTGAGCCTTCTCGATTTCGTCGAAGAGAACGACCGAGTACGGGCGTCTGCGAACAGCCTCCGTAAGCTGACCGCCCTCATCGTATCCGACATAGCCCGGCGGCGCTCCGATCAAGCGGGATGTCGCGTGCCGCTCCATATACTCCGACATGTCTATCCTTATAATATTCTCCTCGGAGTCGAACAGAGCCTCCGCGAGAGTTCTCGCGAGCTCGGTCTTTCCAACCCCAGTCGGGCCGAGGAATATAAACGATCCAATCGGGCGTCTGGGGTCGTTTATTCCGGAACGGGCGCGGAGCACGGCCTCCGATACCAGACGGACCGCTTCATCCTGGCCTATCACCCTCTCGTGCAGAGTCTCCGGCAGGCGCAGCAGCTTCTCGCGCTCTCCCTCCACCAGCCTGGCGACCGGTATGCCAGTCCATTTCGACACGATCTCCGCAATCTCATCCTCGGTCACCTCTTCGCGAAGAAGCCTGCGGCTGGTCGAATCCTGGGAGTCCTCCTGCTCCTTCAGTTCTTGAGCGAGCTGGGGCAGATGCCCATGCCGCAACTCCGCCGCCTTGTTCAGGTCATATTCGCGCTCAGCCCGGTCTATTTGGCGCTTAGTGTCCTCTATCCGTTCGCGGAGCGCGCGGACTTTCGATATCGACAACTTCTCTGATTCGTATTGGGCCTTCAAAGCGCTGGACTCCTCCCTAAGATCGGATAACTCCTTCGAGAGCGCCTCCAGCCGGTCAGCGCTCGCCTTTCCGCTCTCTTTCTTCAAGGCAGCCTCCTCGATCTCCAGCCGCATAATCCTGCGCGAGACGGCATCGAGTTCCGATGGCATGGAGTCGATGTCCGTCCTTATCATTGCGCAGGCCTCGTCAACAAGGTCTATGGCTTTGTCGGGGAGAAACCTGTCCTGAATATAGCGATTCGAGAGCACAGCCGCCGAGACCAGCGCGTTGTCCTGTATCTTGACGCCGTGGTGAACCTGGAAACGCTCCTTCAACCCCCGGAGGATCGATATCGTATCTTGAATGTCCGGCGGCTCCACCATTACGGGCTGAAATCTGCGTTCGAGCGCCGCGTCCTTCTCTATGTGGAGCCGGTACTCCGATATTGTCGTCGCGCCGATGCAGTGCAGCTCTCCCCTCGCCAGAAGAGGCTTCAAGATGTTGCCGGCGTCGAGCGCGCCGTCGGTTCTCCCCGCTCCAACAATCGTGTGAATTTCGTCGATAAAGAGCAGCACCCGCCCCTCACTCTTTTGAATCTCAGTCAGGACCGCCTTGAGCCGCTCCTCGAATTCTCCGCGATACTTAGCGCCGGCTATCAGTGAGCCCATATCGAGGGCAAAGATAGATCTGTCCTTCAACCCATCCGGGACGTCACCCCTGACTATTCTCATCGCGAGCCCTTCTACTACGGCCGTCTTACCGACTCCAGGCTCCCCTATCAGGACGGGGTTGTTCTTAGTCTTCCGGCTCAGTATCCGGGTCAGCCTCCTGATCTCCTCGTCCCTGCCTATCACAGGATCCAGCTTGTTTTCTCGCGCCAGCTTCACCAGATCCCGGCCGTACTTCTCCAGTACCTCGTATGTCTCCTCTGGATTCGCGCTCGTAACCCGCTGATTCCCCCTGACCTGGTTCAGCACCGAGAGAAACCTGTCCTCCGTGATCTCGAAGGTCTTGAATATCTTAGCCAGCGACTGCGAAGGGGAGTTTATCATCTGGAGAAATATGTGCTCCACAGAGACGTATTCGTCCTTCATCCTGCTCGCCGTGCCCTCTGCCTCAAGCAGCAGATTGGCCAATCCATGCGATATAAATATCTTTCCGGGCTGATAACCTGGGCCGGAAACGCGCGGACGCGACTGAAGCTCGGACTCGACCCGCTTTATCATGGATTCCGGCTTGATCCCCATGTTGGAGACCACTCCCGGAATAAGACCGTCCTCCTGTTTCAGGAGCGCCAACAACATGTGAAGCTCGTCTACCTCCTGATGCCCGCAGCGAGTCGCTTCACTCTGGGCCTCCATTACCGCGGACTGAGATTTTTCAGTCATTTTATTTAAATTCAAGCTCATCACCATCTCTCAATATGATTTGATCATTATTGATTATTATGATATAAAGGCCTTGATCAATCAATGTTACAGTATGCTGGAATTCCATTCTCACACTGCAACCGCGATTTATATATTTGATTTTAGCTGATAATCGTAATTTTTCATGCTTATGCTATCGATTAAGCGTTTATGCGTACATGATAGCAATCTTCGTTAAACTTGGGTTAGTCAAAAGAACATCCGGCATCGGGTTTTACAGTGATGCCGGATGTTCTATCAGACATTTCGCGGTTCGAGTTTCAGAATTATTCAATAATGAAAGATCAGAGCGACATCAACCCTTCGTCAGAAAGTCGTTAAGCGTTGCGTCAACTCCCTTTGCGCGCATCTCGCCGAGCAGTTCGTAGTGGGTCATGTCCAGGCATATCGGCGTTACCGACACGTAACCGCTCTTGACAGCCGTCACGTCCGCGCCCTCCTCTAAGATATACTCCGGCCTCCCGCCGATCATACAACAGCATCCCTCGTCAGGATCCTCAATCACTCTGACTTTATCGATGTACCTGCGCCAACCGCGCTTCGTCAGTTTGAAGCCCTTTATTTTATCGATGCGCTCGTTGGGCACATTGACGTTCAGCAGGGTGTTCTCCGGAAGCCCGGTCCTCTCCACGTATTCGAGCACGGCCATGGCCGACATCGCGGCGGTCGCGTTGTGCTTGAAGCCGTCGCGTTCGTCGCAGCAGAGCGAGACGGCAACAGCCGGCCGGCCGAGAATGACGCCCTCCATCGCGGCGCATACTGTACCGGAGTAGGTGACGTCGTCCCCCAGATTTGCCCCCTGGTTTATGCCGGATACAACAAAGTCGGCATCCGGAGACAGAACGTCCAAGCCGATCATGACACAGTCCGTCGGAGTGCCGTCGCAGGAATACCGCGCCGCTCCGGATGCGAACGCGCCAGCGTCCAGCGGGCGGGCCCGAACAGGCGCGCCGGAGGTCATGGCGTGGCCCACGCCGCTTCGCTCCCGGTCCGGAGCAACGACCGATAGCAGCCATCCTCTGCCGGCCAGAAATTCCGACATTACACGGATGCCCTCCGAAGCGCCCCCGTCATCGTTTGTCAAAAGAGCCTTCACAACAGCTCACACCTCCCAGAACTTGTTTTCAGAAAACGCCGATCATACCATTCCGCGTTCAAACAGGAACCAATGCCTATGCCGAGCGCCAATAAACACTCGCTTAAACTCCTTCGATTTCAGGTTCCCGACGATAGATCAGAATCCCCCTAAAAAAGGGAAAGAACGACCCGCATCCATATAAAATTCCATATAAAATTTATTATCGGGGTCATTATAAGCTGGAGGATTCCTGTGAATACAAGGGCAAGTATTATCCACATTCCGTAATTCTCCAGGAAAAAATATGTCCTCATCATCCGAGGGGGGAGCATCATTCCAAGCACCTTCGACCCATCCAGGGGCGGTATGGGAATCAGATTGAACACTCCCAGGCCGATGTTTACCGCCAACATGTTAATCATGAGTTTGCCCATGGCATCAGGCGCCAACAGCCTTGGAAATATCTTGATCAGCAGCGCGCAGACGATGACGGTGAGAAAATTTCCGCCAGCTCCGGCAAGACTGACCAGAACTATGCCTTTGCGGGGATTTCTGAAATTTCTCGAATTTATCGGGACAGGCCTTGCCCATCCGAATTGAAAGAGGATAAGCATGACCGCTCCAATAGGGTCGATATGGGCCAACGGGTTAAGCGACAACCTGCCCTGCATCGCGGCGGTCCTGTCTCCGAGTTTATAGGCCACCCAACCGTGACAGAACTCGTGAAAGGAGATGGCCCACAGCACCGCCGGTAGCCGCAGCAACAGATCCGCCAAGCCATCAGCGGAGAACATGTTCCCTATGATGTTCATTTAATCATTCACTTCCTTTCGGCTCCTCTCTGGCATTCATCGGCAGCTTTCAACGATCCACTTCAGCGTGTCGAAGTCGGAGTGTGACGTCTCCTTCGCGGTTATCGCGGGAAGTTCGTATGTGTGATTTGCCCTTATGCATCTGATTGCGGGCCTCACATTCGCCTCCGTCGTCTTGCAGGCCAGCGACCACTCGCGATCCCTGTGAATCTCTTCCTTCCAGCGATAGACGCTCCGCTCTTCCCCGATGTTGACGCAAGCCGCAAGCCTGTCATGAACAAGCGATGAAGCTATCTTTTCCGCGTCCTCCATCGATCCGCACGACGTGCTGATCTCATACACCGAGGAGACGGCGAGCAGCATAGTCCCGACGTCCCTGGCCCGATCTTCCCACGACGACAGGCTGTCATCGTTGCGCAGGACCATGTCCGACATGCCGGCCTTCTCGTCGGAGTCCATCAAAAATCTCTCTCTTCGCGCGATTTCCTCCCTGTCCCAACCCCTTGCCGAACTTCTGGCAATCCTCGCTTCCTCATGAGCGGTCACATATACGATCCAGTCGGCGAAGCTCAGACCGCCGCTCTCGAATAGAAGCGGTATCTCGACGACAATTAATCCCCTCGCGGCGGATACCAGCCTCGAAATCTCCGCCTTCGCGCGCGGGTGAATGATAGAGTTGGTGAAATCGTTGTCCTCTCGGCTGGAGAAGGCCCTCTCCGCTATTCGCCGGTAATCTGGCGCCCCGTCCCGAATGATGTCAGGCCCCCATCGATCTACGGCCAGCCGGATGACATCAGGTCTCTCCCACTGGCGTTTGGCCGCCTCGTCGGAGTTTATGACATTGGCTCCCATGTCGCGCCATATCCGCGAAATGGTGCTCTTACCAGCCCCAACGTCTCCCGTCAGCCCTACCGCGAACATTTTTACCACCCTTTTTCGTCCTGTCATCGACTAATACGCCATCCGGAAGCTCGAAGATGAACCTCGAAAACGGTGACCTCTGAAACGCGCCAAAGATCAGCCTGCTCATGACACCCGATATATACAGACGCTCGCGCGCCCTGGTCATTCCAACGTAACAGAGCCTGCGCTCCTCTTCAAGTCCGCCTGACGTGTCCAGGGAGCGGGCCGAGGGAAATATTCCCTCCTCGAAACCGACGAGGAATACCACTGGAAACTCAAGCCCCTTAGCGGCGTGCAGTGTCAGCAGGTTGACCTTGGGCTCGTCCGAGCCGCCAGATTCCTGGTCGGTGAACAGAGCTATCTGGGCCAGCGCCTCAGGCACGCTCCCCTCGTCCGGCGCAAGAGAGATGAGCTCCAGCACGTTCTGAGTCCTCTCCTCCCACTCGTCGGGAAACTCCTTCTCAATATACTCGCCGTACCCGCAGTCGTACAATATGTAGTTTACTGCGTCTCTCAGGCTGGCCAACTCCGATATCCGGAGCATTATCCCGGCCATCTCGGCTACGCCGGCTCCAGCCCGGCCCTTCAACGGCGGAGAACTCACGATCTCCCTCCACACATACTCCGGTTCGTGTTGCGCGGCGTTGGCGAGATAGATCGAGAGAACCGACAGACTCTTTTTGCCGAGGCCTCTCGCCGGAATATTCGCTATGCGCTCCAGGGACGCGGTATCGCGGGGGTTATACGCGAGCCTGAGCATCGATACGACATCTTTGACCTCACGCCTGTCGTAGAATGCGACGCCTCGAACTATCTTATACGGTATCCCCCTCTCCAGCAATTCCTGCTCATATCCCCTGGACAGGGCGTTCATCCGGTACAGTATCGCAATCTCGCCATAGCCGTATCCGTCATTCGCGAGCCGCTCTATCTCGCCCGCGATGAACGCCGACTCCTCCCTGTCGTTTAGCGCCATCAAAACGCGCACCGCGCTGCCCCGTTCGGACGATGTCCAGAGGTTCTTGTCCCTCCTGTCACGATTGTGCTGGATGATCGAATTTGCCGCGTTTAAGATGTTCGACGTCGATCTGTAGTTCTGATCGAGGATGAACACTCCCGCGCCGGGGAAATCCTCCTCGAAGCGCATAATAAGCGACATATCGGCCCCCCGCCAGCCGTATATCGACTGGTCGGGATCGCCGACGACCATCAGCCTGCCCGAGTTCGCGAGAAGCTTGAGCAGGAGATACTGCGGGGTATTGACATCCTGATACTCATCGACAAGCACCCAGTCCAGCCGCGCTCTCTCGCGCTCCAGCACCTGGCTGTCCGTTGAGAGTATATGCAGCGGCAGGATCATCAGGTCGTCAAAGTCCAGCGCGCCGCTCCGCTTCAAGCCCTCCTGATATCTGTCGTAAAGAGTCCGCCATCTCTCATTGATATCGGGATCAAGGGATATGGGGTCGCAACACGATTTCGCCCGCGAAATTCTGTCGGTCAGCGAACCGATGTCGGTCTGCGCCGTGTCAATACCAAGATCCCTGGCGGCCCGTTTTATGATATTCCGGCAGTCGCCCCTGTCGAATATGACGAACGACCTGGGATAGCCCATCGTCTCTAAACTTGGGGTGTTGCGATAGAGAAACCTCACTCCGAACGAGTGAAAGGTCGATACCGACATGCCCTTGAGGTCTGCGCCCACCAACGAATGAACGCGTTCCGCCATCTCGCGGGCGGCCCTGTTGGTAAATGTCAGTGCGAGTACGCGATGCGGCGGCGTATGCTTTTCGCTGATCAGCCACGCTATCTTAGAGGTCAGCACCCTGGTCTTTCCGCTTCCAGCTCCGGCCAAAACAAGCTGAGGACCGTCGCACCACTTTACCGCTTCGGCCTGTTTTGGATTGAGTGTTTTCAGTATATCTGTAAAACAGTTAGGGGAGGGGGCCGAAGCCTCCCTCCCCGGCACGGACACTGTCACGCTCACTCCTGGGGCTCGAGGAGCCCGTAACCGCCATCATTTCGCCTGTAAACGACGTTGAAGTCCCCGCTGTCCCCATTACGGAAGACGAAGAAACTGTGTCCCAACAGATCCATCTGGCGCGTGGCTTCCGCTGGAAGCATCACAGTCACCGGAAATCTCTTGCGCTTGACTATCTCTATGGGGCTCGCGTCATCCTCGTCCCTGTTGTCGCCAAAGATATCCGCCGGGAGGTCGAACGATATATCCGGCGTCTTTATATGCGTGCGATCATTCAGGTAGTCCTTGTGCCGCTTGACCTGGCGCTCTATGTTTTTTAATGCCTTGTCGAACGCCTTGCGCATATCCGGCGAATGATCCTCGCCCCTCATCACGAGACCGTTCGCGTTTGCGGTAATCTCCACGATGTTCATTCCCCGCTTGTAATCCAGCACAACTTGCACGTCTGAGATCTTGTGGAAGAATTTCTCTATCTTGCCTAGTTTCTTCTCCATCAGATCTTTTATCGCGTCCGAAGCCTCCGCATTACGAGTGACAAAACGAATATCCATAGCCACCCCTCCTAAATTTTTATTCTCCAGCGCCCAAGTTCCATATTTCAAATTTTATCATCACAACTATCAGCCCGCAAGACGAGCCGCTCGCGCGGGACAGACGCGCCAGACGCTGTAAGGCATTGCCGTCACTCGCATGTCAGGTTTGAGCGTGGAACTCGCGAATTTAGTCACGCGCCGCCCTATCTGCCGGCGGACGACGGGAGAGCTCGAAGATTGGCCCTGCCCTTGCCCTGCTGTCTGCCATCGTCTTCGGTCAACCTGAAGAACTCCAGTTCACTCCGCAGGTCTCCGGAGAGGTTTGACAAATTCTCGGCGCCTTCGGCGACTTTTTCAGATGCTGTCGCGACCTCGGCGACGCTCGTCCGGATGTTTTCGCTCGCGTTTGCCGTATCGTTTATCTTTTTAGACATACCCTGAACAGCCTCCGCTATCTCCTCACTCGAAGCCGCCTGCTCCTGCGCTATGGCAGCCAGGTCCTGGGTGGATGTCGCGATGCCGCGCAGGGAGGATATCATGAGGGATATGGCGTTCTCCGTCTCGGATGAGAGTTCCTTTGCCTTGCTGGAATCAGAGGCGTTCTCTTGGGCATAGCGGACTATCGTGTCGAGTTCGGAGGTTATGGTCGAGGCCAGTTCGGCGATGTTTTTCGCCGCAATGTTGCTGTCTTCCGCCAGTTTGCGAACTTCTTCGGCAACCACGGCAAAACCCCTCCCTGCGTCTCCGGCGCGCGCGGCCTCAATCGCGGCGTTTAGAGCGAGAAGATTGGTCTGGTCCGCGATGCTTCCGATCTGAGAGACAAAGCTCTGTATCTGGCGCGCCCGGCTGCCGAGCTCGAGAATCGCCGACGAGGCCAAGGTGGAGCTGTCCGCGACCCGGCTGATCCCGCCAACGACGCTGTGTACAGCGTTCATCCCAGTGTCGCCAGCCTTCATGGCCTCGTCAACCTTGCGCGCGATGTCGGTCCCCCTTTCGGCCGTGGTCTGAGCGCCGGCGGCGACCTCCTCCACAGAGGCGTTGACCTCTTCGCTAGACGCGGCAAGTCCAGAGAGGTTCGCGCTCATCTCGTCAACATTGGCCCGGAACTCCTCGACGGAGGCATTTGTCTGCTGAGCCATGGCTGAAAAATCCTCAGAGGCATCCGATATGTGGCCGCTGGCCCCTTGAATGGACTTCACGACCACTCTCAGGGCTGTCACCATTTTATCAAGCTCGTTCCCCATCTGAGAGATAGCGTCATGCCCGGCATCCAAGAAACTTATAGAGATATCGCCGGAGGCGAACCGAATGACCTTTCCCTTCATCTCGTTGACGGGCTTTGTTATATAACCAGAGATCAAGGAACTCAGCACAATAGTTATTATCACCCCTATCAGGGCCATGATGCCGCTGTTTCTAAATTCAGCCTTCGATGCTTCAATCAGTTGATTCTGATAACTGTCAGTCTTTCCTATCATCTGATTTGACAGATCACGCAGAGCCGTGTTGCAATCCAGCGCCTTGATCTCCAGTTCGGAGAAGAATCTCTCTATTCCCTCCTGGTCTTTGCCTTTACCGTCAAGATCGATGCATTCGTCCTGGAGACGGCGCATCTCGTTCGCAAGTATTTCGATTTTATTCAGCTGATCGAGTTCCTCGGCGGTCAGGATTCTTTTCAATCCGTCGAAGATATTGATGTTCTCGGTCCGTCTGGCCCGCAGATCCCCGACGAATTCTTCATGCCTCTTGGGATCGGTGGTTATGAGGATCTTGAGTATGTTTTTCTGTGTTCCCTGAAGATTGGCCCTCGCCACCGCGAGATCTATGGTTGGTTTTGTGTATTTATTATAGCTGTCGGTGAAACCATCGCTCATCCGCAGGGAGTTGGAATGTGACAAGACCGTCAGGACTATGAGAATAACCAATGGTATGCCTACGAGAATACCCAACTTTGCCCCAATCGATCTGTTCTTTAGCCATGACATGATAAACTCCTCCTCAGAAACTTGAGATTATTTTCTTAATTAGTTTAAAAAATATAATTTATGGAAATTATTACTAGGATGTTATTATCCATCGCAACTCATCCAGCACCTTCTTCCAGGCGAAATTTTTTAATGGACCCGACTTTATGACTTCTATTTTGCTTTTCTGTATCCATTTATCGAGTCGTTTTATAATCATTTAACTCCAATTCAAGTTAAGACTATCATAACATAATTAATTTTAAATCTCAACATCTGGGGCTCGATGTGGGGCTCTATGTCCTTGATCTCCAATCCGGCCAATCAAAACACGCTCTACACGCGGTAATAATGGACCGCTGTTCGTGGATTCACCAGCTTGGCGCGATAGTACGCGTTAATCCAGTTACGGCCTTGAGTCCTTGACATCCATATTTGATCGGTATTGGAGATGTGGGGATGATTGTATTCTTTTCAGGCGGACCAAATCAGTGTAAAATTCTGACTTGATGAAGGTTCAAATTCGATGTGGCACAGGGGAGCGCCGATTGAATCGCGGGGATGAAATCTTACTGGGCAGATCACTTTTTAACGCGTATTGGCATAAAGCTGAGCAAACAAGATGGGGGTGGAATCTGTCATGGGCATAGGCAATAGGTTGGGCAGCGACATACAGAGCGGCATGCCCGCGACGCGAGTCTCGCTCTCGCGAGTTGGGGTGACAGGGCTGAAGCGAATCCTCCGGCTCAGAGACGCGGCCGGGAGGAGTACTCTCTTCTTCGCAGAGATGAAGCTTTACGCGCATCTCGACGCCAGACACTCCGGAGTACACATGTCGCGGTTTATCGAGAACATAGAAAACGCGGCATTGGAGATAGCGTCGGAGCCGTTTCGGAACTTCGAGGCCCTGACCGACAGGATTGCCCTTGAGGTGGCCCGCGCGCAGGGGGCGGCGAGGGCAGAGGTTCACATCAGGGCGCAATACCCCATGACAAAGGTCACTCCGGTGTCCAAGATGAAGGTCGAAAGCCTCTGCACGTTCATTGGAGTTTCGGTCAGCGACGGAACGAAAACCCGCAGGGCCTCGGGAGTGGAGGTTGAAGGCCTGACAGTCTGCCCGTGCGCGAGGGAGATGGTGGCGGAACACTCGCGGGAAGTTCTCGTCAACGCCGGTTACAGCGAACGGCAGGCGGAGGAGATAGTATCGATGCTGCCCCTGGCCTCGCACAACCAGAGGGGTATCGGCACGCTGATGATAGGATCGGACACTCTTGTAATGGCCGAGGAACTCGTCAAAATTGTGGAGGAGTCGATGAGCTCTGGAATGTATGAACTGCTTAAACGTCCTGACGAGCTTCATGTTGTGAGAGAGGGTCACGCGAGACCCCGCTTTGCCGAAGACGTCGTGAGAGAGATGTTGAGAGGCGTGGCGGAGCGCATCCCCGACCTTGCTGATGACTCGTTTGTGCTTGCCAAGCAGGAGAACCTGGAGAGCATTCACTCACACAACGCGTACGCGGAACGCTGTGGATTTCTCGGCGATATAAGGATGGAACTTCGCGGGGATTTGGACACTCTAGTTAAGCCCGTCTCCTTCGAATCGTGGCTCGACTCGATGGGGTAGCGCCGCTCTCGGCGGCCGATTCACCAGCCGGTCGTTCCCTGCAAGCGTCCTCTCTTCCTCCGCGCGGAACGAGCGTCTGATGCCGCGGCGGACATAGTGTGGTAGAATTATCCGCGATAACGGTGCGAAACAGGCGTCTTTAGGCCATCCAACAGCGCTCGGGCGCTGATGAAACAAGCTGTCAGGCAAGATCGTCGAGGCGTCTTCCGTCGTTTCGCGCGTGACGCCGCGCAATTACGTAAAAGGGGGATATCTATGTCAGGACACTCGAAATGGGCCAACATCAAGCACCGGAAGGCCGCTCAGGATGCGAAAAAAGGCGCGGCATACCAGAGGCTTACGAAGAACATCATCTCAGCCGCCAAGTCCGGGGGCGGTGATCCGAACGCCAACTTCGCCCTCAAGGTCGCAATCGACCGCGCTAAGGAGGGCAACGTGCCAATGGACAACATCGACCGCGCGATAAAGAGGGGAGCTGGCAACCTCGAGGGAGTAATATACGAGGATGTCACTTATGAGGGCTATGGGCCAGGCGGAGTAGCGGTCATGGTCGAGACGATGACTGACAACCGAAATCGGACCGCGCCCGAGATGAGATCGCTCTTCAGCAGGTCCGGCGGCGCGATCGGAGAGGTCGGATGCGTAGCGTGGAACTTCGAGAGAAGAGGCGTAGTCACCGTGACTGGGCGGGGTATCGACGAGGACAGCCTCATGAGCGTTGCCATCGAGGCTGGCGCGGATGACTTAAGCCAGGAGGAGGACGGTTTCGAGGTGATCACCGGCCCGGCCGGGCTCGGAACGGTCGCTTCCGCAATCAGGGATGCCGGTTACGTTGTGGACAACGCCGAGATTTCGCTTGAGCCTAAGACGACGATAGCGGTAAAATCGAAGGAGGAGGCCGCAAAGCTGCTGGCCATGATAGACAGATTCGAGGAACACGATGACGTCCAGAATGTATACGCCAATTTCGAAATCCCCGACGAAATTCTGGCCAAATTGGACTAACACGAAGGCAGCGGGCTTGAGGGATTGATCTGCTTCGGCATTGATCCAGGCATCGGCGCGATGGGATATGGGGTCGTGCGGGATGTTGGAACGGTCATGACGATTCTCGACTACGGCGCGATTTTTACGAAGTCCGGGCTTCCTATGCCGGTGCGCCTGCGTGATCTCTACAACGAGCTCACGTGGAAGATGGAGGCTCACTCCCCTGATGTCGTGGCAGTCGAGCGCCTTTACTTCGGGCGCAACTCCACGACGGCCGAGATGGTCTTTCAGGCGCGCGGGGTCATACTCCTGGCTGTCGCGAACATCGGGATCATACCGTATGAACCCAAGCCGTCCGAGGTGAAAATGGCGGTCTGCGGCAGCGGGGCGGCCGAAAAATCCCAGGTACAGGGAATGGTGAGGCGTCTTTTGAACATGGACAAGCCACCTCGCCCGGATGACGCCGCGGACGCTCTGGCGGTAGCCATAACCGGACTGGCTCTGGCGCGGTTCGATAACCACAAAAACAATGGAAGTCTCTGACGGAGCCCGTATTTCAACAGCCACTCGCACTCTATAGCGGAAGGCGTCCGCTGCTGGTTTTTGGAATGAGGAGACTCTGTATGACGAAAGTTGTTAATTTCCAGACGGACCGGACACCAGCGGAGGATATCTGCTCGAAGATAAAGGGATGTTATTCTACCATCCTCGCAGATCCCCCATGGCGGTTTATCAACAGGACGGGCAAGATAGCTCCCGAACATCGGCGGCTCTTGAGATATCCAACCATGGAGTTCGGAGAAATTTTGGAACTGCCGATAGGAAAATTCGCCGCCGCGAAGCGGGCATAATATTCCGGCGGACAGAATCGAACGCGTGTGGAGATGACAATCCTCTGCCGTTACTATAACTTGATGGGAAATGTTGGCGATGATTAGAAGTCTTTCCGGCAGGGTTATTTCAATAGAGGACGATGTAATCTGTCTTGATGTCTCTGGCTTCGGGCTGGAGGTGTTTGGATCAGGGGCGTTGATGGCTCAGGCAAACGCCGGAGACCTTATGACCTGTGCCGCGTACCTTCAGGCGAGCGATTCGGGGATGACCCTCTTCGGCTTTGCCGACGAGACAGAGAGAGCTCTGTTCCTTGAGATCACGCGGGTAAAGACCATGGGAGGCAAGCTCTCGATAGCGCTGCTCAGGCATCTCGGCGCCGACGAGATAATATCCGCGATCCTGACCGGAGACTCGGCGAGGCTCGCCGTTCCAGGTCTTGGCCCCAAGAGGGCGGAGCGCGTCTGTTTTGAACTGCGCTCGAAGATGGAGAAAAAGTTTGCCTTCACAAAAGGAGTCGATGTCCGCCTCGCGAGGAGGAGCTCAGTCGATTCGGGAGTTATGGACGCCCTCGCCGCGCTCGGCTTCACGCGGAGCGAGGCTGTCTCGGCTCTCTCGGCGTGCAAGGCGGAGGCTGGGGAACGAACCTGGACCGAGGAGGAGCTGATGAAGGCGGCCCTGGTCAGGCTTCAAAGGAGCTAAGGCGTGACAGTCGAAGAATCCTCGCGGGACAAGCCATTCGAAAACTTGCGGAACGAAAGGGAGGAGGAGGCCCTCTCTGTACGCCCGAGAATGCTGCCCGATTTCATCGGGCAGAACGCGCTGAAGGATAAGCTGTCCATCTTTATACAGGCATCCTTGAGCAGGGGCGAACCGCTGGATCACACTCTGTTCTACGGGCCGCCGGGGCTTGGCAAGACCACGCTCGCGGGGATAATATCGCGCGAGATGGGCGGCAACCTGAGGGTGACGTCCGGTCCGGCTCTCGAACGAGCCGGAGATCTCGCCGCCATTCTCTCGAACGCGCAGCCGAACGACGTCCTGTTCATCGACGAGATACACAGGATGTCCGCTAACGTTGAGGAGATACTCTACCCCGCGATGGAGGATTTCCGCCTCTCGATAGTTATCGGCAAGGGACCTCTCGCCAGAAGCATACAGCTGGAGCTCCCCAGATTCACGCTGATAGGGGCTACGACCCGTCTCGGCCTTCTGACGTCGCCTCTTCGATCGCGATTTGGAATAGTCGAGCAGCTTCACCTGTATAATCATGATGAATTGACCCGGATAGTGCTTCGCGGGGCGAACGTCCTGCGGGCGGGCATATCCGGCGACGCGGCGGGGGAGATCGGCATGAGGGCGAGGGGCACGCCCAGGGTGGCGCTTCGCCTGCTTCGCAGGGTTCGGGACATTGCGCAGGTGCGGGAGATGGATAGGATAGAACTCTCCCTTGCCAGATCCGCCCTGGATATGCTTGGCGTCGATTCGCAGGGGCTCGACGAGCAGGACAGAAAGTTTCTCTCCGCGCTGACCGAACTCTTCGACGGCGGGCCGGTCGGCCTCTCCACGCTAGCCGCGGCTTTGAACGAGGATACTCAGACCATAGAGGATATCTACGAACCGTACCTGATACAGAGGGGTCTGCTCGAACGAACTCCGCGAGGGAGAAAGGCAACAAGGAACACTTATGGATATATGGGAAAACCGATGCCGGCAGAGTTCAAGCAGCTCACGCTGATCGACGACGACGAAGGGGGAGTGTAGGTTATGAACGGCCTCGCGAGGTTTCTGATGGTGTCCGGCATAGCGATCTTCGCGGTCGGACTGCTTGTATACCTGGCGTCGAAATCAGGGCTGCCGTTCGGCAGGCTTCCAGGTGACATATCGTGGAGCGGAAAGAGTGTCAAGGTGTTTGCCCCGATAACGAGCATGATAGTTGTGAGCCTGATTCTGACGGTCATTTTGAACCTGGTTTCGAAGTTCGGCGGCAAGTAGCGGTGTTTGCGCGGATACGGAATCCGAAGTGACACCTGTCGTGAATGTCTCGCATCCGGATCGGACTGTCCCGGACGCCGCATGATGGATCGGCCGCGGAGGCACGGGGAGATCTCGGGCGCGAAATTACAGGGCGGATGCGGCGTGGATTTAAACGATGCCGAGTCCTACGACTATCACCTCCCGGAGGATCTGATCGCGCAGGATCCATGTGAACAGAGGGACGCCTCCAGGCTCATGCTGGCAGATCGCGAATCTGGGATCCTTTCACACCGGAAGTTCAGCGACCTGCCCTGTATTCTGAAGACCGGGGATCTGCTCGTTATGAACGACACGAGGGTGTATAAAGCGAGGCTTGCGGGCAGAAAGATTCCTGGCGGCGCCAGAGTGGAGATTCTCTGCCTGAGCGGGGCGGAAGATCCGAGGGTGTGGATGGCGCTCGTGCGTCCTGGGAGAAGACTTCCCCCGGGGACGATGGTCGCGCTCGAAAACGGCCTCGCCGTCTGTGTCGGAGAGAGGCTGGATGAAGGCCTTCGCCTCATCAGGCTTCCTGACGAGATTTCGGCCGGCGATCTCTTCGAATCGGTCGGGCTG
This sequence comes from Synergistaceae bacterium, assembly GCA_031268885.1. Classification (GTDB taxonomy): domain Bacteria; phylum Synergistota; class Synergistia; order Synergistales; family Synergistaceae; genus JAIRWR01. Next base: position 10,939 of record JAIRWR010000046.1, on the reverse strand, counting down.
TTGCCGTTACCCCCGTATATTACAAAGAGCACGGCTGACGAGGAGAGGTATCAGACCGTCTACTCGGATCCTGAAAAGAAGCGTTCCGCAGCCGCCCCAACCGCCGGACTGCACTTCACGGAACGCCTTTTGGACGAGTTAAGCGCCGCCGGGATCGGCCATGTGTTCATCACCCTCGATGTCGGCATAGGGACCTTTCGAGCCGTGAAATCACGAAACGTCTCGGCCCACAGAATGCATGGCGAGGCGTGCGCCATAGGCCCGGAGCAGTCGGCGCGGATAAATGAGGCGAAATCCGAGGGGCGGCGCGTAATCGCGGTTGGGACCACGGTGGTCAGAGCGTTGGAGTCATTCGCGGACGGCTCCGGACGGGTCAGGCCGGGGGAGATGACGACTGAAATCTTTATCCGTCCAGGTTTTGGCTTCAAGGTTACGGACGCGCTCATAACGAACTTTCACCTGCCGAGGAGCACACTCCTCATGCTGGTCTCGGCCTTCGCGGGTTACGAGGCGGCAATGGCGGCGTATCGGGAGGCCGTCGGGGCGCGGTACAGGTTCTTCTCCTTCGGGGACGCGATGATCATAATATAGCATGAAGGGTGATGATGAATGCTTGTCTGATCGTGCTTCACGCGTATCAAACGTGTCGGTGGCGCGTTGCGATATAATGCCGCGCATGAGGGCTTATCTTACGAGAGCTGGTTATTCGTCGCTTCTCTCCGCAGTTCCGCCGGACATACTCGGCGTGGCGAGGGAGATTTACGTCAAGGCGCTGAACGCGGCGGTTCCGCTCGCTGTCGTCGCCGAGTACGGCAGTGGGGAGATCTCCGGGGAACTTCTGCCCGGCGAGCTTACTGGATGCTCGAACTACAGCGTCATGCTGTTTTCACTCGGGCGGAAGATCGACGATATAATAGACCGTTGTTTCGCGGACGGTGAACCGCTGCGCGCGCTGCTCTTCGATTCGTGGGCCTCCGAATCGGTCGAGGTTCTGGCTTGCGGAGTGGATGAAGGGTTGAGGAATGCCAGGGGTGATGGTACTATGAGGTTCGCTCCAGGTTATTCCGGTTTTGACATCAGGAAGAATGCCGATTGGCTGTCGATGATTGCAGGGAGGGCATCCTTTTCGGTGGATGTGGCGGTCGATCGTGACACTGGCATAATTACTCCGAGAAAGAGCATAATCTGTATGATCGGATGGAAAAATTAAACGAGGCGGGTATCGAAATGAGAATAGACGAGCTCATCGAAAAAAAACAGACGCTTTCATTTGAGGTGTTTCCGCCAAAACCGGAGATGGATGCCGATCTCGAAGGTATCAGGCGTACACTCAGGAACCTGAGGGACGCGAATCCCGATTTTGTGTCCGTAACGTACGGAGCTGGCGGAAACAACAGGCCCAGGGCGATCGACATAGCGGATATGGTGATTTCACTTGGGATGATCCCTCTGTCGCACCTGACTGCGATCGGATATACCAGGGAGGAGGCTCTCGGCATCATCGGATCTCTCACGGATACCGGGGTGGAGAATATCCTGGCGCTTAGGGGGGACAGGCCGGCGAACTCCGGCAGGGATGAGGACTGTTGGAAGGACTTCCACAAAGCCAGCGAGCTGGCCGGCTTTGTCAGACATTGCGGCGATTTTTGCGTCGGTGGAGCCGCCTATCCTGAGGGGCATCAGGATAGCTTGTCAGGGGAGATCGACATCGAATTCATGCTGGAGAAACTCGGCAGTGGAGTATCGTTCTTCGTAACCCAGCTCTTCTTCGATAACTCAGCGTTCGCGCGTTTCTCGGACAGGTGCCGCGCGGCTGGAATCAGGGCTCCTATCATCGCCGGCATAATGCCGGTCCTAAAGGCAAGGCAGATACGCCGTATCGTCGAGATATCAGGCTGCAACGTGCCTGGAACGCTCGAATCCCTGCTAGACAGATATATCGACGACGACGAATCCATGCGGGAGGCGGGGATCGAATACGCCGCCGGACAGATCTCGGACCTGTGGAGCCGAGGGGTCAGCGGCATACATATATACACCATGAACAAATCCGCCGAGGTGCTGGAAATATTGAGACGCTGCGACTTGAGGAGATGACATTATTATGATATCGAGGGATGAATTCAAGCGCGCCGCGAGGGAACGCACCATCATAATAGACGGCGCTTACGGCACCGGATTCTTCGACATGGGGCTTGGCGGCGTCCCGTCGGAGGTTCTCAATCTTGAACATCCCGACAAGGTTGAAACGCTCCACAGGGCATACGTGGAGGCGGGGTGTGACCTGCTTCTAACTAATACATTCGGTGGCAATCGCTTTAAGCTGGAGGAGAATTCACTGGAGGACAAGATCGGAGAGATTCACGCCGCGGCTGTTGATATAGCCCGCAGGGCGGCAGGCGCGGCTCCCGGCAGGAGGATCTTGGTCTTTGGCGACATCTCGTCCACGGGCAGGCTGCCTCGTCCGAGTGGAGACGGAAGCTTCGAGGAGTGTCGCAGAGTCTATGCGGAACAGGCGTCTCTGCTCTTGGAAGCGGGGTGCGATGGACTCATAGTCGAGACCATGACCGATATAAAGGAGATGAAATCGGCCCTGATAGCGATAAGGGAGATATCCGCCGACGTCCCGCTCATAGCTCAGATGTCGTTCGACGAGTCCGGATCGACGCTCACCGGAGCGTCGATTGAAGTGTTCGCCGCGGTTGCGAACGACCTCGAGGTTGACGCGCTGGGCATGAACTGTCTGATCGGGCCGGAGGGGATGCTTGGGAACTTGAGAAGGCTGGCGCCCCTGACCAACTGCCTTCTGTCCGTCGAGCCGAACGCTGGAGACCCGTACTTCGACGGACAAAAGACGGCGTATGGCATCGACGCGGCGGCATTCTCGCTCTACGCGGAGGAATTCGTGGAGGCCGGCGCGTCGCTGATCGGCGGGTGCTGCGGGACAAACTCCGATTACATAAAGGCAATCGCGGCGATGCTCAGAGGAGTGGTTCCGGCGTCCGTAAGGCGCCGGGCCGTGACGTGCCGCCAATCACTCGCGTCCAGGACTTCGGTTCATGACATCGGCCAGGGCTTCACCGTCATCGGCGAGCGAATCAATCCGACTGGGAAGAAGCTCCTCAGAGAGAGTATGAGATCGGGCGAGCTGGGAGTCATGCTGGACGAAGCCTCGGCTCAGGCTCGCGAGGGCGCGCATGTTCTGGATGTGAACTTCGGCGTGGAGAAGTTCTTCAGCGAGGATGGGATCAGGGACGCATTTGTCGCATTGGACCGCGCGACGCCATTGCCCCTCTCCATCGATGTGCAGAGCCTGGATTTCCTGGAGGCGGCCATGTCCGAATACCCCGGGCGTCCGCTTGTCAATTCAAGCGCCTGCGATGAGAGATCGCTGTCGCGAAAATTGCCCCTGCTGAAAAAATACGGGGGAATAATGATCCTGCTCGCCATGGAATCAGAGATATCGGACAATCCGGACGGGAGGTTGGAGGCGGTTTCGCGCGCCATCGACCGCGCGAGACAGTTCGGACTTTCGGGTGACCGTTTTGTCGTCGATCCGCTGGTTCTCTCATACGGCGCTGGTTTTGACCACAAGGTGACGCTGGAGGTGATAAGGCTCTGCGTGGAGAGGGGGATTCATACTATCGCTGGGTTGTCCAACCTCTCGCACGGTATGCCGAACAGATCCGGCATAAACGCGGCGTTTCTCTCCATGGCAATAGATTGTGGGCTCTCCGGAGCTATAATGAACAGCGGCGACAGCGTGGTCATGCAAACCTTCTTCGGCGCGACCCTCCTTAAAACCGGCAAGCTTGACGAGGTCGCCGCCGGCGAGGAGATGGATCCGCTGGTCGAGGCCCTCCTGTCAGGAAGATCGAAGGTTGTCGACGCGATGGTGGACGAGAAGCTCTCCGCCGGAGCGCCGCCGATTGAGGTCAGCCAGGATTTCCTGGGGAGCGCCATGGAGCTGGTGGGCGACCTGTACGAGGCGAAAAAGATCTTCCTTCCGCACATACTCTTTGCCGCCGAGACCGCGTTTCCCGTCTTTGACAGGCTCAACGCGATGATGACGGGCGAGGGCGCGAGCCGGGGGCGGGTGCTCCTGGCGACTGTGGAGGGGGATATTCACGACATAGGGAAAAACATCCTGGCCACAGTTCTCCGGGCCGGTGGCTTTGACGTTATAGACATAGGCAAGAACGTTCCGGCGGACAAGATAGTGAATTGCGCAAAGGAACACGCCCCCGACATAGTCGGGCTCTCCGCAATGATGACCACGACGGTCGGAAGAGTGTCCGAAGTAGCGGAATCGCTGAGGGACGCTGGGTTGAACGTGATTGTGATCAGCGGCGGCGCTTCGATGAACGCCGAACTGGCCGGCATGTATGGCGTTGGCTATGCGGACAACAGCAGCGGCGCGCTATCTCTCTGCAAGGAACTTATGGGAAGAGCCAGCTGACTGCGGCGCTTAATTTTGGAAGATTCATGCCGCTCTGAAACCTCAGCGGAAATGCGTGAAAAGTTGTCCGTGCTGCTCGTTAAGTTCCGTGATTGCCTCAATCCGACGGACAGCGTGGTTATTCTTGAGCGTTTACCGGACGTGAAAATAAACCTTCTGTACGGAAACGCGCTGCCGGGCCGCTCGGCATTTAAAATCTTTTAGCTTGACAGATAAGTTCCTAAAATGATAAACTTTTATCGTTCAAGGTAACCCGATTCCCCGTGATTTTTTACCCTCGAAAATAGGCATCGCTGGGAATGAGTATGTTACAAAAGTGCTGCGACAACAAGAGGCTTGCGGTAAGCGGGATTGCGGTACCTGAAAGGGTTCTTTCCGCACTCGAAATACCACAGAAGCATTGTGGGATGGAAACATTTTTCAAGCTCAAAATGAATCGCGGGGAATTTAGGGGTTGCAAATCCAGTGATTGCAAGGGCTGAAATTGACAAGGGGTTACGTAACTACTTATCCCGCAAGGGAATTAAAATGGGATGTCGAAGCTGCCAGGTTGAAGGACATCAATGAGTTCGGTTACGTAACCACTTATCCCGCAAGGGAATTAAAATCTTGTCGCGTCACCCTCGTGCTGTTGCTCGATAAACAATGGTTACGTAACTACTTATCCCGCAAGGGAATTAAAACGAATGCTTTTAACCTGGATTTCCACATCAATATGGGTTACATAACCACTTATCCCGCAAGGGAATTAAAACTGCTGTTGTAGTAGTGGCAAGCTTCCAGTAATTGCCGGTTACGTAACCACTTATGCTTCAGCGTCCGAAATGTCACTTCTATCTTGAATCAATACCCGTACAGACGAATGATCTGCTCGGCAGTAAAATCCAGATTCGTGCACACCTGGAAGAAGAAGAGGCTCACCGCAACGGATATACTTTGATCTATTTTCCTATCGCGAAGATTCGACCGTTGTCCTAGATTACAACGCTTTTATCGAGGAATATTTGGAAGGTTAAAATGAAAACAAAAAAGCCTAAATTTGATCGCAATCTCGCTTTTAATAACATTGTCGGCGCTGGGGCGGGGGAGAGCGAAGGAGAACCTGTAAAGCCGACCGCTCCGGTCTTGCCCAGCCCCCAGCCTCAAACAACAAGCGCTCCCCCTGAAAAAACAACCAAAAGAGAGCGAAAAAGCAACGAGCGCGAGTTGATACCGACAACGATTTACATAACGAAACGGCAACACAAAGCAATGAAACTGAGAGCCGCCCTTAGCGACGATTTGATAGATAAAGATCAATCGGCCATCGTTCGGGCGGCGCTTGATTCCTATCTGAGCAAGACCTTAGAAAAACTTGAAGCATAACTTTCAAAAAATCAGGGCAGGGGAGAGACGTCTTTGTTTTTCTTCTCGAAGGCGCGATTCAAGCAGGCGAGGCTTTGGGTTGGCGTTTTTAGCTCGCACTCCCAAATCCTAACGACCATCCAACCCCTGGCTTGAAAATACGCCGTGACGCTGGCGTCGCGTTTTTTATTCCTCTCGATTTTCTTCTCCCAATACTCGGCGTTGTCTTTGGGGCGCGTATTGCGGCAATCGTGCCCGTGCCAGAAACAACCGTCCACGAAAACAGCAATTTTGGCGGCGCGAAAAACAAAATCTGGTCTGCCTTTTATCGGATAATGCCGTCGCCAGCCCTTAATTCCGTTCTCCTTGAATATTTTTATCAGCTTGAGTTCGGTTGATTTATTCCCTTGCGACTTGACTCGTCTCATTACTTCGGAGCGAGTTTTCTCATCGAAAACGTCCGGCATGGCGCCAACTACTCGATCTTCAAGCTCTGATCCGTTTCATATTGCTCGATCAGGGAATTATACTTCTCAAATATGGCTCTAGCCGTAACCTCGCGCTTGCTTTTAGCAAAGCTGCCCAATTCATAAAAATTTCCGGCCAAAAATTGTTCCGCGTCAAAAATGTCAATCCTATCCTCAATGCCAAATTGCTCCGCTTGCCATTCGGCGATCTGCATTCCTTTTCCAATCGTCAGCAAAATGGGACGCAAACCCGCGCCCAGATTATTAGCGCATTTGCGCATCACGGCTTCGCTTGGAAATGTCGTGACGTGGATAGAAACGTCGTCAATTAGAAAGTCGCCAGCGCGTCCAGATTGTTCATCGGCGACGTTAGCGCCGTGATGTTTGACTCCGCCGTTGGTTAAAATATCCAGTTTTGCTCCGATCAGGTGTTGTAAAATGGCGCCGACGATGGTAGAGCCTTGAATCTGTTTTTGCCTGTGTTCGGCTTGGCTCAGGATGTCTTTGATTATTGTGTTCATTGACTTTGACGGGTCAAAGTGCAATTTAAGCGGTTTGCTGGCGAAAAATGCTTTCACTTTGTCCACCCATAAAGACTCCAAATCTTTCAGCTCGTCTTGATTGGGGTTTAATTCGTTTAGAAACGCCACATACTCTTGCATGTTGCCGATGCTGCCGCGACTGGTGCGCCCGCCTTCTTCAGCTAAAACCTGCGCGATCCCATAGTCCGACAAAATTGATTGCACCTGTGATTTGCCTAAAGTGGCGACTTGCCCGCCTTTTTCCGTGAGCAAAGACGCTGGATCAATCGGCAAGCCGTTTTTTACGGCGTAGCGCGTGACCGTCAACCCGACCGCGAGCGGACCCTTGACGCCTTTAGTCAGGAAACGGCTTTCTTCGATGAAGTCGTTAAATCGCTTTTTGCTGTTCGGAGACATAATTTCGCGCCTTTTCCGCTAACGGATACAGCAGATATTTAGCAAGGTGACGGACAACGGGCGCCGCTACCGCGTCGCCCATTGCCGTGTAACCGTCAAGGTAACTGCCAGGCAATTCATACGAGTCGGGAGCGCCCATCAAGCGAGCCGCTTCTCTGATCGTGATAAATCTTGTTTTTAGGCCCTCTGAGGTTTTGAAAATCAGCAGTTGTTTACTGCTGCCGCCGCTTGGGGTTCTCAAACAGCCCGCCATGCCATCGAAGCGAATTTCGAGAACCAATTTATTTTTTCTCACACGCTTGTATCCAGCGGCGATTAACTCGGAACTTGAGGCAAACTCGTCGAGACGTTCTTGGGGAATAAGGTTGAGATTGTGCTGCTGCCATTCCTTTTTTGGAAACGGCGCGTTCAGATCAACATACCTTTTTAACGTTTGTTTTGGAGTCCGAGGACGTTCTATGTTCCATGCCGCCCAATTATCCAGTCGTTTGGATAAATCATTGAAAACTTTGCCCTCTCGCGCCCATGAGACGGCGTTTGAACAGAAGGAGTCGATGGGAATACTTTGTCTGATCGCCACGACAAAAACCCTGGGTCTTGACTGCGGCAAGAACCACTTAGCGTCGATGAGCAAGGGGCCGACATTGTATCCGCGCTCAAGCAGAGCGTTATGAAGATCAATGTAACCGGAACCGCCATTGGAAGAAAGCAGTCCCAGCACGTTCTCCGCCACCAAGATGACCGGATATTGATCGAGTTCGTCCAGAATGCGGAGCCATTCCCAGACAAGACCGCTGCGGGAAGCATAGATCCCCTTTATTTTCCCCGCCAATGATAAATCCTGACACGGAAAACTCGCCCACGCTAAGGTCGCGCTCGGGATCATGGAGCCTTTAATGTTCCTAATATCTTCCAAAACGAAATGCGAGTTCCCATGGTTAGCGGTGTACGTTAGTCCCTTTTTGGGCGAAACGTCATTTGCCCAAACTACGGAAAACCACGGCGATAAAGCCGCCGTGACAAGACCTGAACCAGCAAAGAAATCCAAGGCTTTATTGGTATTTATGGGTCGTTGCATAACCGATGATTTGTTCATCTTTGAAACCTCGCTATAGATGTGCTTGCCCCATATCATAACCGAGTTTGCAGAAAACCTCAAACCAAGAACCAAAGGCCGGGCGTTGAAGTCTAACTTTCAATCCGTCCTTTACCGACCCCTACTCAGGACATGTTCGCGCTCATGTTCGTTCTTGACCTGGCATTTACCCTGTTCGTCATAGATTATCTCTAGGTCTTTACCATTGCCGACAAACAACTTTGCTTTAAGGTTTGGCGTCTCCTGCAGGTCATGGATTATTCCCAGAGAATAACCAGTCTTTTGGATGGCATAATTCTCGCTCGTCTCAATGATGTTGCCAGAATAAGAGCGGCCGGGTTCACTTGGCACGATTGAGCAATTCTCGCCTAGCAAAAGCCTGGCGCGATCCAGCGCGGCTTGCTTTTCGTTGTCTTTTTGCGCTGTTGTTTCTTCCTCTACAATCGGCTCCACCGAGGTTGTTGGCATTGCTCCCTCGCTTTCCTCTATCGTGGAGTCTTTGTCTTGCGTCTTTTGCGTGGAAGTCTTGGCGGTATCAAGATTGAGAGAAACGTCAATCTCCTGAAGCCGCTTGATTTTCTCGTTTAACGGTTCTTCTTGCGTAAACGGTTTTATGACTTCCTCCTTGGCGATTTTGGTCTGTCGTATTAGCCCCTCTAATTTTTGCTTGCTATTTTCCAGGCGCTCAGGCAGCTTTCCCAAAGCGTTCTTAAGACGCGCGATATTGCCCAAAGCATTATCGCCCAAGGAGACTGTGTAGTGACCGGCGCCATTTATATGCAAAAGAAACTCTTTAGTGGTTGGTTGAAAGGAAAGGGCAAGTTTAAAACCCTGGTACTCGCCGATCTGACTCGGCGTGATATTAGCGTGTGAGTCGCAAGCGGCAAAAATCGCCTTGCCAGCGTCTTCGGGTTTATCGTAACGCTTACCCGCGATCAAAATGTCAAAATGAGCCGTTTCAGTTGAATTTTTGGTATATTTTTTTGAGTCTTGTTCAAGCGTCTCAATCATTGCTTGCGTTCTCTTTACCAGTTGAGGCAACTCCCTCAACGTGTCTTGGAGCCGATAAATTTCGCTCTGGTGATTGGCTCTCGCGAGTTTAAGTTTGGAGACCTCAATGTCTAGTTGCATCTTTTCCCTGATAAGAGGGTTGCCCGCGCAAAGAGCCTTGATTTCAGCATAGGATAACACCGTCTCGTCTATGTCTTCACAGCTTCTAACAGGGCTTTTCGCGGTCATAATCTGAGAGATGAAGCGTTGCTTATTCTCTATGGTCTGGTAGAGGTAGGCGTCGAAAGACTTATGCTGACAAAGAAGTAATTACTACTTCTATCTTACGAGTGCGGCTGGCCCGCTTGCGAGGTGGTTTTGCGGCATTCGTTGTTAGGAAAGAGAGGTGTTTAGACGCGGAATATAGCGGGTGGTGCTTTACTGCCACCCGCTTTTTTGTTCTGTCAATCAGACGTTGTGATTTTCACTTGTCTCTTTAAGAGCCTTGATTTCTTCGATTGAGAGTCCGGATATTTCCGAGATCATGGCGAGCGGCAAGTCTCGCGCCAGCATCGAACGGGCTGTTGCTTGTATGCCTTTCTGTATACCTTCCTGCTTGCCCCTTAATTCGCCCCGGCGCTCGGCGATAAACATGGCGTTTCCAAATTCCAGCCGCCCTTTTTCGCGCAGTTCATAAAGGCGGCGCTCTTCGTCGTTTTTGACGAACACGTCCTCGACTGTCAGTGCTCTGCCGATCGTCGGTTCTTTGGCCGTTATCATCTCTATCGCCCATCCTTCGAGGTTATTATATTACATGGTAAAATAAATACATTAACTCCCTCAATGCAAAGCTCGATTTTTTTATGTATGTGGCATCTTGGGGGTAACGGTATGGCGTTTAGGCGAAACTTTATATCAATCGAAAATGCTAAATGATTCAAAGAGGCAGATAGATGGAGAAAAAGAACAATTGGTTCGGAAAAGAAGAGAATACCTCAATTGAATATGAAATCTTGTCTGAGCGGACTATACAGACGAATATTAATGAATTTGATTTTTCAACCTATGTTGAGGATGACGCATCTGTTATTAAAGCAGATAGGTGGGATTGCTTGATTGCTGCATCAAGCGGTTTCCTTACGGGAATGCTCGATATTTTTTGGGTTGGGGAGTTTTCTTTAGTAGATGTCCAATCTCAAGGCAAAAAACTGACAAATGAACTTGTTATAAAAATAGCGCAATCACGAGGATATACAAAGAATACTCTTGATGGGGCAATTAGATTCTTGGAGAAGATGTATCCTAATCCTTCGGATAAGATTGCCGCAGAGTACGGGGGGGGATTGCAACATCATCTGCGTGATTTTTCCCATCATCCAACTTCATTTGGACTCATTTGCTCCATATTGACTCAATTCACATCTATGGGTCATGGCACAGATACAGACGGAAGATATTTGTCAACTGAAATTCATAATTCAAATGCTATTGGAAATACATTTGAAGAAAAAATTCTATTTGGGGTTGTTAACACTACAACGAAGATTTTAAATTGACCAACCTACACCAATATGATTCTTGCTTTGTCTAGGCCAAAAGAATATTCCCTATGAAAATAGACTTGACTTTACGTTTAATCTTAGTC
>JAIRWR010000113.1 GCA_031268885.1 Synergistaceae bacterium | reverse complement strand
CTATTAAACGCAACCCCGTTCTTCTCGATTGCATTTACCACTTCAAAGTTGCAGTTACTTTTTCAATCGACCATTCCGCGCTAAGTGCGCTAATGGGCTTTCGTCGTTGCTTTAGCAGGAAAGCACTGTGCTTGCCCTATATCATATCCACGGAGATATTGTGTACGGGCTTACAGCAGGTTCGGCTGACGACAGATACGGCGTCAGATTCAATCTTCTGAGTATCAGGTTGTCTCAGAATAATGATGCCGTGTTGCCGAACAATCGCAGATAACAAGAGCCCGACAGGATATCAGACATTGCCCAGGGCAGTAACTGAAACAACCTGATACTCATATTCGATTTAGATCGACATGCCGCCCGAGACCTCGATACGCTGAGCATTGACCCAACGGTTATCATCTGAAAGCAACGAAGCAATCATTGGGCCGATGTCATCGGGTAGGCCAGCGCGACCGAGAGCCGTCATCTCCGCTACACGCTTATTCAGTTCAGGATTGTCACGAACCATACCGCCACTGAAATCGGTCGCAATGGCTCCGGGAGCGACAACATTGACCGCAATCCTGCGAGAACCCAGTTCTTGAGCCAGGTAGCGGGTCATGATTTCAATAGCGCCCTTCATGGACGCGTAAGCGCAACTTCCCGGCATTATGATACGGGTGAGAGCAGTCGAAATATTCACAATTCTCCCGCCATCTTTGATGAGAGGAAGGAGTTTCTGCGTCAAAAAGAAGACCCCCTTAAAATGGACATGGTAAAGGGCATCTAGCTCTTCTTCGTTTGTCTGTGCGAATGCGTTGTGGTGCGAGATTCCCGCGTTATTAACGAGATAGTCGAAGTGTTCAGTTTCCAATTCTGCAAGCGCCTTGCCTATGCTTTGTACAAACGAGTCGAATGAACTTATGTTGCTTGTATCAAGCTGTAAGACGATAGCCTTTCGTCCTATATCACGCACCTGTTCAGCGACCTTTTCGGCTTCCGTTTGATTCGAATTATAGGTGAAGATCGAGTCAATACCTCGCTTTGCGAGATTCAATACAGTGTTACGGCCTAAGCCGCGACTACCGCCCGTGACGATGGCGGTCTTATTGTTTGATTTTTTCGCGTTTCCTGATATCTGCTGTACCATTGTTTAATCCCTCTTTCTTTGAGAATCTCATCTGATATTTTTAGGATACTGCTATGAGTAACACAACTCTAAGCATGTACTTATTTTATTATCGATCTATAATAGGTAAAAGAAGTGCGTTTATACTGGTATAATTACTACCATGATGAAGAGAGGGAAAAAACTAAAATGGATAACCCAAAACGGAGATATAAAGAGTTAGGAGATTTTTTGAAGACCCGCAGAGCAAAGATTTTACCATCCCAAGTTGGTCTGCCTGAGGGAATACGCCGTCGGACACCTGGCCTTAGGCGAGAAGAAATCGCTTCGCTTGCGGGTGTCGGTTTGACATGGTACACATGGATTGAGCAGGGTCGGTCTATACAGGTATCAACACAGGTGCTTGAAAGTTTAGCGAGAGTCTTGATGCTTGACAAGCAAGAGATCATACATCTTTACACCCTCGCCCAACTAGCGCCTCCGACCAATTTCCCTGCCTACGATGAAACCGTTAATCCCATGTTGCAACATGTTCTGGATAGCTTACAGTTTTCTCCTGCGGTAATTATAGATGCCCGTTGGAACGTGATCGCATGGAATAATGCCGCTGCGGGAATTCTGTTGAATTACAGTAAAATTAATGTCTATCAACGTAATGTGATCCGAATTATGTTTACAAATGAAGAATTTAAAAAAACATTTACCGATTGGAGATCTTCCGCACAAGGTATGCTTGCTAGATTTCGTACAACATATGGTAAATTCATAGATGATCCTTGGATAGAAGAATTTGTAGAAGATCTTAAAAATGAAAGCTCGGAATTCAATCTGTGGTGGCCAATGCATAATGTCAAAATGGAGGAGGAGCGATTTAAGACTGTTATTCACCCTATCTTAGGTCAATTAAAATTTGAGTATACCAGCTATCTGGTCTCCAATAACAGCAACCTTAAAATGACGGTATTCACTCCTATAGATGGAACAGGCACAAAGGAAAAGATCACACAATTTTTGATGATACAGACCAAGGGTATTTCGGATCGATAAAGTTATCTATAATTCCAGCTTTTGTCTCAAGACGAACGCGCCAGAATTCTCTTGCTATATGCCCAAACGTAAAAACCTGAATGCCGTTCGCTATATTCTTATCGTGATCTTAGTTCCGCTCCCGGGTTCGGTCCAGATTTCATATTCGCCGCCAAGGAGTTCGACCCTCTGCCTCATTCCGTTCAAACCCCGCTTCCCATCCCTGACGAGGTTGCTCATTATCCGGTCGTCTGGGTTGAAGCCGGATCCGTTGTCAGACACCGCAAATTCGACGGACTTGCCGCAGGGGTCGCGGTGCGCGTCCAACGTCACCTCTGTCGCTCCACCGTGTCTGACGGCGTTGGAGACGGCCTCCTGAAAGATTCGAAAGAGGGCGAGCGTGGCTTCCTGCGATATCTCCAGCGTCTGATCCACATTAGTGAATATGGTGATCGAGTGCTGCCGCTCGAAGCGGCTTGCCGCCTCCTCCATGCACGACACTATGCCCAGCGAGACCCACGGAGGGACCAAAGAATCGCAGATGTCGCGCAGGTCCTCCACCAGGTCGCTGGCTATGCTTTCGACAGTTGACAGTTCGTCCCTGGTGGATTCAGAGAGGTCCTTAGACGTTATATTGGCGATCTGTATGCGCTGGATAAACGCTGAGACGACCTGAATGGGACCGTCGTGGATGTCCTGTGCGATGCGGCTTCTCTCCAGTTCCTGCGCCTTTATTATGTCGCCTAGATATCGCTTCTCGAGTTCGTCTTTTTCTATCATCCGCCGGGCGAGATCAAATATCGCGTGACGGAGCGAGGCGATCTCATCGACCTGAAGCCTGCCTATGTTTCTCGCGAATCCTTCCAGGATGGGCATCGGAACTTCCTTTCCCCATTTAAGAGAACTCACCTGCGAGGAGAGCACCTTGAGCGGAGTTATTACAGACCGGCTGAGAAAAAAGAGCGCAACAAGGCAGATCAGCATCCCCATCGTTCCGGCGAAGGCTAATTTCATCATGTTGAAGTCGTTTCTTCCCATCCAACTGAGCATTGTAACAGCGGCAACCGCGTAAATCCTCGGGTCGTTCGTCGGCGCGGTGTGGGCGACATACGTTATGTAATCCGACCCGGTCCTGATGCTGCCGACGATACGCCCGTCGTCGTAGATGCCGGCAAAGCGCGCCTCGCCGGCTCTCTCGTAAATTTTCGTCAGTATAGCCGCGTTTTGCGAGCAGGAGATAAGATTGCCATCCGACGTGACGTAGGCCACCAGACCGGGGATGAACTTGCCCTTCATGCTGATTCTGAATCTCTCCATACGGCGGTCACGGTTGAAACGGTCACGGTTGAACAGGTTAGAGCGTTCGGCGGAGATCAGCCTGTCGTACCCCTGGTCCGCAACGAGCGACAGAAACGCGTTTATGCGCTCGATATTTCCCTCGTTCCAGCGATCGGCCGCGTAGTTGGCCAGGCTCTCTACGTAACGCCCAGAGATCTCCGTCGTGGATTTCTTCTGAGATATGACGGTGGCCGCTGACTCGAAGAGGACAATCAATACTGGCAGCAGTGTACATATAAAAAGAATTGCTAGCAGCCTGCGCCTCAACACTGAGTATTTGCCTCGTCGAGAGAAGTCCCTTCTAGGAGTTCATCGAGAGTTATTATCCCGTGCTTGAGGGCTACGAGGAGCGCCTCTCCCTTGCCGCGGCAGCAAAACTTGGAATAAACGGACGTCAGGTGAGCCTGAACTGTCCTCTCTGTTATGCATAATTTGGCGGCGATCTCCTTTATCGAAAATCCCTTCGACATGATCAAGAGAACCTCGCGTTCACGGCTCGACAGGGGCACCGGCGTTGAATCCTTGTCGCCCAACACTCCAGCCACCTTCGAATCGAGGTAGAATCCGCCGTTCATAACCTGTTTTACGGCGATATCGAGCTCCCTGACCGCGGTGGTCTTCAGCACAAAACCCCTCGCTCCGGCTCTGAGAGAGGCCATAACGTATGGCTGCGCGTTGAACGACGTCAACATTATCGCCCTGGTTGGGATCGACGCTTCCTTTATCCTCTGAGCCACTGTGATACCGTTCTCTCCCGGCATCTGTATGTCAAGGAGGGCGATATCTGGGTGAGACTCCTGTAGACTCCGCCAAGCCTCTATCCCGTTTTCCACCTCGGCGGTCAGCGAGAAATTCTCGTTTCTCTTGATCCATTCAGCCAACCCCGACCTTGTCAACGGATGATCGTCCGCAATGAGGATGCGTATTGTCATTTGTGTGACCTCCGAGCCTTGTGATAGTTTTTGTTTAGAACCCTTATACATGATACATGAGCTATAAGCCATAGAATCGCATATTTGTACAGAATTCGAAGAGTTTGTTGGATCACGCGAGCGGGCTTCAAGGTGTTATTATATACGATATACGGCGCCGCGAGGACGCAGGATATCCGCTCAAGACGCGGCGCGTTCTCCGTGTTTGGAAGCCGAAAATTCTTGTCGTAGTCAGTGTGTATATATACGATGTATTTGGTGGCAATATATACGATGATCTTAGAACCAATTTGATTTATCGTCTCTTCTATGAAAATATCAGGGATTTTTGTGTCATTCGCTTGCTGGAGGGGTTGAATCTCTTTGAAAAAAAATGTTATTCTTATACGTTCGGCTCTCGCCGCGGCATACCTTGCCGTTGCGCTGTGCGGTGTGGTTTGTGCTGATGAGACGTCGGGTGATGTCCGTCAGGACGAATTTATGACGATAGACAGATGCATAGAGTTGGCGCTGGGGTCGCATCCACGCCTGGCGGAAGTGCGAAGCGGCGTCGAGTCGCAGAGCTTCAGGGTACAGGGAGCGGCCGCCCAGGCGAAGCCTCAGGTTCGAGTTTCATCGTCCTACTCTCGATCATATAACGAGAACAGCGGAGAGGGAAGTTCGGTAAACACGGATATCTCCCTCTCTCAGACGATTTTCGACTGGAACAGGACCAATCTGTCCATTCAAGCGGCGCGGCAGGAGCTGGAGGCTCGGAGATTCGACGAATCCACGTCAGAGCAGGATGTGGTAAGAGACGTGGTCAAAGCGTACTTTTCACTGAACTGCGGAAACAGGACGCTCGCGATTGCGAGAGAGAGGCTTCAGAACTACGAGAAGCGGCTCGGATGGGCCACGGACTTCTACGAGGCTGGAGCGAAGGCCAAGATAGAGGTGACAAAGGCGAGGACGGATCTCGCGAACGCGAAGCTTGATCTCGTATCCGCGAAAGGGGCGATGTGGAAGGCGGAGTCCAACCTCGCATACGCGACAGGCATTCCGGATATCCCGACCGGAAGGGTCGAAGATATGCTGGAGGCCGGTTTTCTGAATCTGGACATCGGCGTTGACGAGGCAATCGAGATGGCCATGCGGGACAGGGACGACTATAAGGCGCTGAATATCCGCATAGAAGCCGCCGAGACCAACTTGGCGCTCGCCAGAAAGGGGATGTCCCCGACGGTGACAGGGAATGCGGGGTACGCCTTTTCAGGAGAAAACGACCCTATCGACAGAAAGGACTGGCGCCTGTCATTGGGCATTTCCATCCCGATAACGGACGGAGGAGAGACTAAAATGCGGATAAAGCAGGCGGATGCGGATCTCGAAGGTATCAGGGCCAGTGGAGAGAGCCTCAGGCAGAATATAATTTCACAGGTTCGCACGGCATACGCTTCCCTAGAAGAGGCAAGGGAGGCCGTGACCGCGGCAAGAGAAGCGGAAATTCAGGCGTTCGAAAACCTTCGGCTGGCCGAGGGGCGCTACTCCGCCGGGGTAGGCGAGTCGCTTGAGATCTCTGATGCCGTGGACGGATACGCGAGGGCGCGCATGAGCATAGCAAATTCCCTCTACAATAAAAATGCCGCGGAGGCTGACCTCCTAAGGGCAGTCGGAGGTATGCCGCGATGAAGAAGAGCAAGATTCGCGGGCGGATTTTGACCTTCCTCGTGTTAGCATGTCTCGTGGGCGGCAGCGTCTGGTTTTACGTCAATTCGACAAAGGAGCCTCCGACAGAATACAAGACGGCCGCCGCCGAGAGAGGAGACCTGAGGTCCGTCATTCTCGCGACTGGCAAGGTGCAGGCTGTCTCCATGATAAGCGTCGGCACGCAGATTTCAGGGACGCTGAATGAACTATATGTAGACTACAA
>JAIRWR010000073.1 GCA_031268885.1 Synergistaceae bacterium | reverse complement strand
GGGCGTCCAAGGATCGGGAGAGCTCGGCCAGCATTCTCTCAAACTCGTCGTTCTCCATCCTCCTGCGCTCGCCGCTTGTAAGGGAGTACTCGGCGGGAATCCCCACGATACCCGCCAGATCGGCCCCGACCTTAGGAATTCTTGGAACGGCGTAGAAGACAAAGGGCCTGAGGTCTACGAGACCGCTGGCCTGAATGCCTGCCGCCGCCCCAATTGCCAGGAGCATGGCGATAATAAAAAAACCGCAACCCCTTTTTTTCTTCTTCTTCCCAACCCTGCCGGATGCCGGGCGGGAGTCGCTGGCCGCGGATTCTTCGTTGAAACGGTCTCTTCCTTGTGAATCTGCCATATTCAATCGCCCCTGGAATATTTTCGGTAGAGAGCGAGCACATTTTTAACATAGCGCTCCGTCTCCGGAAACGGCGGAATGCCCCCGTACGCGTCAACCCTCCCAGACCCGGCGTTGTACGCCGCCAGCGTCCTGGTATAATCACCATTATATTTATCGGACAGTTGAGCCAGATATTTGATACCGCCCTCAAGATTTCTTATTGGATTGTTCGGATTTACCCCAAGTCCCCTCGCGGTCGCCGGCATAAGCTGCATAAGGCCTATGGCGCCAGCGCTGGAGACCGCCTTCGGATCTCCCCCGGATTCGTGACGCAGCACCGCCCTCGCGAGATCGGGGTCCACCCCGTACTCCTCGCACAGCTCCCGCAGATCTTTCTCCCAGACCGCAAGCCTGCTCTCCACGCCGGCTGGAACCCCGATGCTGAAGGATGTATCCGACGACTGAGAATCGCCGTACGGATCGTCCAGGACCTCCTCCATTACATTCCGGAATTTCTCGGCCTCCCCGGTCTTGTTCAGCTCATCGTTCGGCATAGTCAGTTGCGGGTAGATTACCGACTCTATCTCCCTCATGCGCCCAAGCACCCGGTTGACGCTTTCGACCGGCAGTCTCATAGGTGAACGCTCCCTCCGGCCCTCCAGAGGAATCGCATGGAGGTGATGTCGTCAAGGTTCTTCTGTTCCGCCGCTATAGTCTTCTTGTGGTCGGACTCGTTCAGCCTGCCCACGTAGCGCTCCATTATCTGTACGTTCTGATGTTTTTGAATGAGGACATTCTTCTTATCTTCTATCTCGCACTGGCAGTTCTTCAACTCCTGCCTGCCGCTGCTGAGGTTCTTCTCCATAATCTCGATATTCTGCCTCTCGAACCAGAACTGCTGAGGCGACACGGTGCGGCTTCTCTCCGCGCAGAACTCGGCCATAGCGTCGTCCCTGCACGCCTCCATCTCGTTTATGCGCCCAAGGATGACCTCCTCCTCCTTCATCTTCACTGCCAACTCTCCTTGAGTAATATCGCGCTCGACCTCGCGAACGTGCAAGACCTTCTTAAATCTCAACAACTGATTTGCCATCTCCCAACGACACCCCGTTTCGACTCTGCCGGCCTACGTATGACTGGCGTCTCGCTTCACTTGGGGGCCAGCTTCAGCATCCTGCTGACAGTGTCCTCGAACGTGAAGCTCTCTCCCATCCCCTGTTTCAAAAATTCGTCAACCGATTCTATGTGCGAAAGAGCCCAGTCCACCTTGGGATTGCTCCCCGCCTTGTAGGCGCCTATATTGATGAGGTCCTGCGCGTCCTCGAATATCGACAGGAGCTCGCGAATCCTGCCCGCCGCCTCATACTGCTCCTCCGATACCACGCTCGGCATCACTCGGCTGATGCTGCGCTGAACGTCTACGGATGGATAATGATACCGCGACGCGAGCTGTCTGCTCAGCACGAAGTGTCCGTCGAGTATGCCCCGGACCGCGTCGGCTATCGGCTCGTTCATGTCGTCTCCCTCCACGAGAACGGAGTAGATGGCCGTGATGCTCCCCTTCTCTCCGGCCCCGGAACGCTCCAGCAGCCGGGGGAGCATCGCGAAGACCGAAGGGGTATAGCCCCTCGTGGCGGGAGGCTCGCCGATCGCCAACCCGACGTCCCGCTGCGCCATCGCGACGCGCGTAACCGAGTCCATCATCAGCAGGACATTTCTGCCCTGATCCCTGAAGTACTCGGCCACCGCCGTTGCGGTCATGGCCGCCTTCAACCTGACCAACGGCGGCTGGTCCGACGTGGCCACTATCACCACGGAGCGCGCGAGTCCCGAGACTCCGAGGTCCCTGTCCAGAAACTCCTTAACCTCGCGCCCGCGTTCGCCGACCAGGGCTATGACGTTGACATCCGCCTCCGTATTCCTGGCCATCATCCCCAGCAGCACGCTCTTCCCGACGCCGGAGCCGGCGAATATGCCCACGCGCTGCCCCTGTCCCAGCGTCAGAATGCCGTCGATAACCTTAACGCCCACAGAGAGCGGTCTGTCTATCATCTGCCTTCGCAGCGGATGCGGGGGTGACGACGTCAGGGGATAGTAATCCGCGCCGGGTATAGGGCCTAGCGAGTCCAGCGGATCTCCAAGACCATCCAGCACCCTGCCCAGGAGCGAGTTTGACACGTTTACCCCGATTGAGTGTCCCATCGAGAGAACGTCGCAGCCCGGCCCGATGTCGGACAGCTCGCCCAGCGGCATGAGAAGAACCCTGTCCGTCTTGAAGCCCACCACCTCCGCGCGAAGTACGGTGTTGCGGTTGCGGAAGCGAACCTCGCAGAGATCGCCTATCTGTACGTCCGGTCCCTGCGACTCTATGACTAGGCCCACCACCTGAACCACCCGCCCGTTTATGCGGATGAGTTCGGTCTGCGCCAATCTCCCCTCAAGCGACGTGATAAGATCGTCAGCCCTCGTCTCCGCGACGGGAGAGACCTCAGCCGCGGGACTCATCCGAAGCCATGACCTCCATCAGCAGGCCCTCCACCTCGGAGGAGACCTGTTCCAGCTGAGTCCTCCATCTCGCGTCGTAAATTCCAAGGTTAGTCTCTATCAGACAACTTCCCCTATCTACATGTTCATCGGAGAGTATTTCAAAAAACTTGACGCCTCTGATCGAGTCCATGAGAGCCTCCTTGCTGCCCTCGATCATCTCGACATCGGCGCCGTTCAGGTATATCAATATTCTCTCCCTGTCGCTCACCCTATTTAATATATTCCTCAATACGCGGCACACAACCTCCGGGTCCATCTTGACCCCGGTCTGGAGCATCTTGCGCAGCATCATCTCCCACAGACGCACGAGCTGAGGCGCGTGAGAGAGAGTCATCCTCTCCCTGGCGCCAGCCAGGGATTCGTTTATGCCGGCAAGCAGCTTGAGCGCGTTGGAAAACCTATTCTCGTAATCGGCCCTCACATCCGCCTCAGCCTTGACGAGACCGTCGGAGTAACCCTTCGCGAGGCCTTCTTCCTGTCCCTTCGCGAAGGCGACGGCTCCCCTGCTCTCCGCCTCTATCCTGGCGCTCTCTCGCAGGGACGATTTTTCCCTCTCGACGTCGGCCTTCATGACCTCCATCTTGGCGAAGGCCTCCCGCTCGGCGGTCCTTGCGTCCGCAAGTTCAGACTCCTTTGTCCTAAGCTCGGATTTCAGCTTTCGAATCTCCGCTTCCGCCGCCCTGACGGCCTGACCCTCACTCCTGTCCTCCGCATTGCGGGCGGGCTCCGCCGAAGCCGCCGGCGGCTGAACTCCGCCGCTCCCGACGCGAACCGCGCCCGGGAGGAGGCGAACCGCCCGGATATAGCGCTGCCTCGCAGGGCTAGACAATGAGCTCCTCCTCTCCTCCTCTGGCTATTACTATCTCTCCCGCTTCCTCAAGCTGCCTTACGGAGTTTACTATCTTCTGCTGCGCTTCCTCGACCATGCGCACGCGGACAGGGCCCATAAATTCCATGTCCTCACGCAGCATGTCGGCCGCCCGCTTCGACATATTCTTGAAGAACTTCGCCCGCAGGTCCTCAGACGCGCCCTTCAGCGCCAAGCCGAGATCCTTCATATCGACGTCGCGCAAAACCCTCTGCAGGGAGCGATCGTCCATAGAACCGATGTCGTCGAACATGAAGAGGCGTTTCTTTATCTCCTCCGCGAGTTCCGGATCCTGCTCCTCAAGGGCTTCTATTATATTTCTCTCCGTGCCCCGGTCCACCCTATTAATGAGATTGACCACGGAGTCTATGCCTCCGGCTATTGTAAAGTCCTGTCCCATGATTGTAGACAACTTCCTCTCCAGCACACGCTCGACCTCCCGCAAGACCTCCGGGGTGATGCGGTCCATCTTCGCTATGCGCCTCGTGACATCCCACTGAGCCGATGGAGGCAGGCCGCCCAGGACCAACGCTGACTGCTCCGGGGCGAGATAGGAAAGTATAAGGGCGATGGTCTGGGGGTGCTCGTTCTGTATAAAGCTCAGCAGCTGCTGGGGGTCTGTATGCTTGACGAAATCGAATGGGCGAACCTGGAGACTGGCCGTAATCCTGCGCAGTATATCCTGGGCCTTCTCGGGGCCCAGCGCCTGTTCGAGCAGTTTACGCGCGTACTCGACACCGCCCTGAGTCATGAACTCATGGGCCATTATCATCTCCTGAGCTTCCTTCAGGACATCGAGCTTAACCTCTGGAGAGATCTTTCTGAGATTCGCTATCTCAAGGGTGAGAAGTTCGATAGTGGTGTCGTCGATATGCTTGTACGATCGCGCCACGGCGTCGGGGCCGAGAGCCACCATCAGTATCGCGGCTTTCTCCCGCCCCTTCAAGTCCCTGTTCTTACTCATACGTCGTCTACCACCCAGTTTTTAATAAGGTTGGCGAGCTCCTCAGGATTGTTTAAAGCGTAATTTCTGAGCTGTTCTTCGAGAACGGCCAGCTCTCCTTGAGCCGTCATCAGGTCGGGATTTTCGAGAAGCTCCCTGAGCGACGGCGTCTGACCGCCCTCATCCGCTCTCGCCGCCTCGAGACCGGCAAGATACCTGCGCCTGCGCATCCAGTACGCGAGCCCTCCTACCAGGGTCAGCAGGAAGAGGGCAAAGGAACCTACCCCAATCATCATCCGGCTCCTTCTCTCCGCTGCGATGCGGGCGGCCAGCGCGTCGGCGACCGAGGTGTCGAACGGAAGGGCCAGGACCGTAAGCCCATCGCCGCGCCCACTGTCCATCATGATGGCTGTGGCGACCGCGGTGCGGTAGTCGTCCAGCTCCCTCTGCCCGAGGGCGCCGTCTATGAAGACCGTCGCCGACAGCCTCTTCACCTTTCCCGGCGTGAAGGTTTCCCTCAACTCCTGAGAGGAGTTGTCGTAGTTGGTGACGTTATCGGTTTTCGAGTATTCGGCGTTGCCCTGGCCCTCTCCAGTGTTCAACTGGTACCCTGGTATATTGGTCGTCGTGCCCGGTATGCCTCCGGGGGCCAGTGGCGGTCCCTCGTAGTTCTCCTCGGTGTTCTGAACGCTCTGAATCGGGCCGTATGCCTTGTCCGGAAGCGTCATAACCGTTCGCGAAGCGTACTCTCTCTTGTCGAAGTCCATTTCGACAGTGACTCCGGCGACCACCTTGTTTGGGCCGAGCACTGGCTGAAACATACGTTTTATCTTATCCTGAATGTCCTTCTCGTAGTCCTTTTCGAACTTGCGCTGTTTCAGAACTATGTCGTTCCCGCTCTGCAGCGTGCCAAACGAGTCGTCCAAGAGGTCGTTGAACGAGATCTGGCCGTCGGCGTCCACGAGCGTGACGTTCTCGGGGAGAAGTCCCTCGACGCTGTGCGATATCAGATGGACAACCGCCCGGGCCTGCGCCTGGCTGAACGACGCCCCAGGCCTCAGCTTGAGCAGAATCGCCGCCGTGGAGGGCTGCTGCTGTTCGAGGAATATATGCGTATTCGGCACCACTATGGTCACCCTTGCGCTCAGGACGGGCGACATCTCCTTAATCGTCCTGGTCAGCTCGCCCTCCAGCGCCCTGTTGTAATCCACCTTCTCCTGAAAGCTCGTCCTCCCCATTCTGGGGTTGTCGAGCAGTTCGAACCCTATCACCCCGCCGCTGGGTATCCCTTTGGCGGAGAGTTCTATGCGCGCCTTGTACACCTCCGACGACGGCACGAGGATCGCGTTTGCCTCGGAATCCGTCCGGTAGGGTATCTTGCCCTCGTCGAGGTATGTTATCACCGCCGCTTGATCCCTCGCGTCAAGCCCCGAAAAGATGGGCGCGTACGACGTCCTGCCGAAGATTATGGACGCGGCTAATATTCCGCCCAGCACTCCAACCGCGGCTACTACTAAGGATACCTGCTGCCATCTGAGCAGCGACGACCATAGCGATCCAACTTGCTGACCGGCATCCGCCAGTCTATCTCTTATAGCCATATCGAAATCGTTCTACGCTCAGACAGACATACGGGCGATTTGCTGATACGCGTCGAACAGCTTATCCCGTATTTGAACCATCAGCCTCAACGCGAGTTCGGCCTTCTCGACCGCTATCGAGACGTCCGCTATATCCTCCACCTCGCCAAGAGAGAGTCGCTTTGTCCTCTCGTCGGACTCGATCTGAAGATCGTTCACCTTTTTCATGCTGTCCTTCAGAATGTCCGAGAAGGGCTGCGCCGCCGCGGCTCGCGCGTTGTTTTTCCTCACTACGCGCGCATCCACGGGGAATGCCGCCGCCTCAATGGGTTTAATCGGTTCGAATGATATCAAGTCAGCCATCTGGCTCCCTCCATTCATAATTATATCGGTGTGAATCAGTTCTCCCTTAATGAATATAAACCACGTTGCCGGCAGACGCAACGGTCAGATTATACTACAAGTAACGGCTTAGAATAAAAAATAATTAAAAAATCATTCACATAACTTGCTAAGTCCTAAAACTTCCACCGTCTGTACGGACTACATGCAAAACATCTCCTCAACGCAAGGCTCGCTTGATTTTTTTAAGGTTCTTATGGGGCTGACAGATGAGAGATTCCCCTCCTGAAATAGACGAAGATTCCTCAATCTTTGACTCATGAGCATCGACGTTCAACTTGGAGTATAATATAAGCGTTTATACGCAGGCGAGTCAATAAGTTATTTATGAGGTGATGGTTATGAAATTTCGAAGAGTTTACCTTGACCACTCTGCCACTACTCCTGTAGCGACAGACGTGCTCGACGCGATGATTCCATATTTCAGCGAAAAGATGGGGAATCCGAACAGCATTCACGCGTGGGGGCGCGAGGCAAAGAACGCGGTAGACGAGGCGCGCGGAAGCATTGCCGAGCTGATCGGCGCCGACGCCGCGGATATCGTCTTCACAGGATGCGGCAGCGCGGCTGATAACCTGGCTATAAAGGGCGCGTTATGGGCTTCGAGGAACCGCGGCAAGCACATCGTCACGTCGGCCGTCGAGCATCACGCCGTGATCGACACGTTCAAGTGGTTGGGCAAGAACGGTTACGAAGTGACGATACTTCCCGTTGACAGTGAGTGTATGGTCTCCCCCGATTCACTGAGGGCCGCGATTCGCGACGACACCGCGTTAGTCAGCGTAATGTTCGCCAACAACGAGGTCGGAACCATAAACCCGATCGCCGAACTCGGCGCGATATGCCGCGAGCGGGGCGTGCTCTTTCACACCGACGCGGTTCAGGCCGCCGGGCACATCCGGATCGACGCCGCGAATCTTCCTGTCGATATGCTGACGATGTCCGCCCATAAGATGTATGGACCCAAGGGCATAGGCGCCCTATATATAAAGAAGGGACTGAAACTCGTCCCCCTTGTCCACGGAGGCGGACAGGAGTACGGCATTCGCTCCGGCACGGAGAACGTGCCGGCCATAGTCGGGTTTGGAGAGGCCGCGAGGCTCGCGGTCCGGCTGGATGAGGAGGGCGAGGAGTCCAGGATTTCCCGGATTCGCGACAGACTGCTGGATGGTATAGTAGAGCGAGTGCCGGACTCGTTCGTGACGGGTCACAGGAGAGAGCGCCTGCCGTACCACGCCAGCGTGTGCGTGAGGCGGATAGAGGGAGAGGGGATGCTCCTCAGGCTGGACTATGCCGGCATCGGAGCGTCGAGCGGAAGCGCCTGCACCTCCGGAAGCCTCGACCCCAGCCATGTCCTTCTGGCAATGGGACTCGATCACGCGACGGCCCACGGATCGCTCAGGCTGACCCTCGGCAAGGATACGTCGGAGGAGGACATCGACTACGTCCTCGATACGCTCCCCCGCGTGGTCGAAACCCTGCGCGAGCTGTCTCCGTACAAGGCCGGATAGTCGGCGAAACTGTGGCGGGCGAAAATATAAAGGAAAAATATTAAAGAAAAATAAAGATGAAGAAGTAAGAGGAGGAGGAAGAGGAATCAAATGTACAACGAAAAGGTCATCGATTACTTTATGAACCCTCGTAACGTCGGCGAGATAGGCGACGCCGACGGAGTCGGCGAGGTTGGCAACCCGAAGTGCGGCGACGTCATGAAGATCTATCTGAACGTCGATGAAGACGAGATCATCAGGGACGTCAAGTTCGAGACCTTCGGCTGCGCGGCGGCGATAGCCACGAGTTCCATGGCCACCGAGATGGTCAAGGGGCGCTCGATCGACGAAGCCCTGAAGATAACCAACAAAGACGTCGCTGGCGAACTCGGCGGGCTGCCGCCTCAGAAGCTGCACTGTTCTCTGCTGGCGGAGGAGGCGTTGAGGGCGGCCATTCAGGACTATCGCCGGAAGAAGAGCGGCGTCACCGTGTCGCCGATCTGCGGAGGCTGCTGCAACGCATGTCAGACATTCGAGGAACCGCCCTTCGTGTCTGAAACATCCCGAGCCGCGGGCTGAGGGCGCGGTGGAGACAGAGTTCAGCGCGAACGGCAGAATCATCGCCGTCTGTACATCCAAAGCAAAGGGGACCGTCAAACGCGACGCCGGCAGCGGCGTGCTCGTGGAGGGGTTCGGGTTGGAGGGCGACGCGCACGGGGGCTTTGCCCACAGACAGGTGAGCCTTATAGCCTCCGAGGATATAGAGACTATGAAGGCGAAGCTGCCAGGCCTCGTGCCAGGCAGCTTCGCCGAAAACCTGACGACAGAGGGCGTCGACCTCTCCTCCGTTGCCGTCGGCGACAGGATCGCGGTCGGCAGTTGCATCCTGGAGGTCAGCCAGATAGGCAAGGAGTGTCACTCGGAGTGCGAGATATCCCGCCGGGCCGGGGAGTGCATTATGCCCCGCAAGGGTATCTTTTGCGGGGTTATAAAGGGCGGGCCTATCGCAGCCGGCGATGCCGTATCGATAGGGCGTATGACTGGAAAGGGCTGATTGAATCGTCAGAACGGCGCCCGGCTGTCTTGAATATCGACTCAAAAGACTCACGCGATTGCCTGCGCCAGGCGCTAACATAGCGGCTCAGGCGGCAAATTTACGTCGGGAAGGTGCTCAATGTGAAGAAGTTTCTTGTAATATCGATCATAATGATGCTCGCGCTCTCCGCTCATCTCGCATCCGCCGTTGATCTAAAGGATGTCTTGAAGGACGGAGCCATGATACTCGGCGGCGGAATGGTCGTAAAGGCGTTGGGGCCCCAGCTCAACGACTTCATCAACACGATCACATTCAATAAGAACGCAAAGTACGAGGGATATACGAAGGTTGTGCCGATACTATCCATCGGCGACGGAACCCATATCGGCGCGGCGCAGGTCGGCGGCACGGTAAAGAGCGCGGTGGACAGGACTATGGCTGTCGCGCAGTTGGAGGGCGACTTCAAGAAGATTCGCGCGCGCGCGCTCATCCCCATAGACTCCGAGAATCCAATAAAGCAGTTCAGGCGGGTCCAAGGCGTGGGCGTGACAGCCATAATCGACGTCAAACTCTGACGGAAGCGGCAAGTTTCCATGTCGGGGCGTCACAGGCGCGGCCTGCCGCGCGGGGCGTGAAAATACCCATAAAATTTACAGGCGTCAACGCACAGTGACACGAAATTTCAGCATCAGCCACAACTACGGTCGCCGCCGTGATTGTGGCTTTTTAGTCCGCTTATCCCGCTTGTACTCTCCCGCGTCTCTCCCGTTCGAGCCGGCGATCCTCTCAGGCCGTACGTCCCGATATAATCCACTATGCAGACCAATAATCCTGAACAGAACACGGCAAGTCGTGTATAATCTGTGCGTCATTTAGAAAAGGAGCGAATAAAATGTCGGCAATCCATTCAAAACAGTTTATGGGGAGCGAGAGGATCGCAAAGCTGCTGATCCGCTTTGCGGGGCCGGCTCTCGTCGGAATGCTGGCAAACGCGCTGTACAACATCGTGGACAGAATATTCGTCGGCCATGCTGTCGGGTCGCTCGGCATAGCGGCCATCGCCGTCTCCTTTCCGTGCATGCTCTTCTTCATCTCGGTCGGATTTCTGATAGCGGCTGGAGCGTCGTCCAGGGTGTCGATACTCATGGGCGAGAAGCGCATCCGCCGGGCGGAGCAGACGCTTGGCAATGCCGTGTCTCTCTCGCTCTCCCTCGGGCTGCTCCTCTGCCTGGCGGGCGGCCTGCTGTTCGAACGAATCCTGCGGCTATCCGGCGCGAGCGATACCGTATACCCTATGGCCTCCAGCTATCTGTCCATAATACTGTATGGCGTCGTCCCATCCATAGTGAGCTTCACGCTGTCGAGCCTGACAAGGGCCTGCGGCAGCCCGGCCTATGCTATGGGCAGCCTGATCGTGGGGGCGGCCGCTAATATAGTCCTGGACGCGTGGTTCATACTGAGCCTCGGAATGGGCGTGGAGGGAGCCGCTCTTGCCACAGTAATAAGTCAGCTGCTGTCGGCAATCTGGGCGCTCTCATACTTCATGCTCCCTGGAGCAGCCCTCAAACTGCGTCTCAAATTCATGCTCTCCCCGAACAGGGATACGCTCTCCCGAATCTTTGCCGTGGGCATCCCGTCCTGCATTGTTAACATGAACTTCGTGTTTATTCACGGAGTGATAACTTACACATCCAACATGTACGGAGGAGACATGGCCGTATCAGCCGCCGGCATATTCGTCAGCCTCGACTCGCTTCTCTTCATGCCGGCGGTTGCCATAGCGGATGCGTGTCAGCCGATAGTCGGCTACAACTACGGGGCTGGAAAGACGGAGAGGGCGATATCGGCCGCAAAGACCGGCATTCTGATCACGACGGTCTTTTACATTCTGAGCTTCACTGTCATAATGTCGAACGCGGAGTTCCTCGTAAAGATGTTCAACTCCACGGACGGCAATCTGATCCGCACAACGGCCAGGGCCATCAGGTTCGGCAACATCTGCATCCCGCTGATGGGGATCTCGATAGTGACCACGTCTTTTCTTCAGGGGCTTGGAAAGGGACGCGAGGGTTTGATTCTGTCCGTGATAAAGTTCGGGGTGTTCCTGTGGATTCCGCTTCTCGTCCTTCCGCGCTATTTTGGCGTGTACGGGGTGTGGGGCAGCTTCCCCATATCCGACTCGTGCGGAGCCGCGGCCTCCTGTCTCTTCATAACCCGAGCGATAAAAGACATAAGGTCGGATGCGAAACGCGGACCGAATTAACAATGGATTGGCGTTTTTCCCGAAAAACTCCATATTATCCGATATAGTCCAAGCTATACGCCGTTGACTATGAATTCTACTGTCTGGGGAGGTCGTTGTGAGATGAGGAGCATTTATCGCGATCTGTATTGCGGTCTCAAAGAGGGGAACGCCGTGGGGCTTGTTACCACCTGCGGGCCAGGAGGGCGGACGAAACTGACAAAGAGGCTCGGTCCCGAGGCGTGGGAGAGCGGGCCGGATGACGAGGGACCGCGCGTGCGATGGAACGGAGACGAGGTAACCGTCGAAGAGGTGTTTCTGCCTCGTTCGCGCATGATTATACTTGGCGGCGGGCATATAGCCGTCCCACTCTCGAAGATAGCCTCCCTGCTGGAGTTCGACGTCACTGTCTTTGACGACAGGCCGTCTTTCGCGAATCATGAGCGCTTCCCGGAGGCGTCTTCGGTGATATGCGACGCGTTCGCCAACGTTTCGGGCGCCCTCGAAATCCGCGGCAGGGATTATGTGGTTATAGTCACCAGAGGGCACAGGCACGACTCCCTCTGCCTCAGGGACATCCTGCGGGGGACTGCGCCGCGCTACATAAGCATGGTGGCCTCCAGGCACAGGGCAGCGGTGACGCTCCGTCAGATGGAGGAGGAGGGGTTCTCATCGGACCTGACAGGCCGTCTGCACTCCCCCGCGGGGCTCGATATAGGCGCCGCGACTCCGGAGGAGATAGCTCTGTCCATCGTCTCCGAGGCCGTCCTCGAAAGGAGAAGAGGCGGAACCGGCGGCGCGTCCCGAAACAGCGAGAGGTACGCCGATATGAGGCTGATGGAGTGGCTGTCGGGCGACGGATATGAAAAGATTGCCCTCGTTACCGTGCTGTTGGCCAGGGGCTCCACTCCAAGGGACGCCGGGGCCAAGATGGCGGTTCTGCCGGACGGGCGCTCTGTGGGCAGTATCGGCGGAGGATGCGCGGAGGCAAACGTAATACGGGATGCCATAGACGTCATCCAGAATGGCGGGTATCGCATCCGGACAGCGGACATGACAGACCCTGCCGAAGACGACGAGATGGCCTGCGGCGGAAGCATGGAGGTGCTGATAGAGGCGCTCTAAACGCGCGGCCTGTTCCGATAAGCCAGCATCTTCAGATTTCGGCCGCGCCGTAAATGGCGGCATCGTTGCCCAGTTTCGATGCCCTTACGTCGAGAATGTTCTTGAACGGGCGTGACAGGTAGCGCACCGCCCGTTCGCTCATGGCCTCCGCCAGTCCAGGGGCGCGGCTCATTCCGCCGCCTACGATGATCGCCTCCGGGTCCAGCATGTGGGTGATGGTGGCTATCGTCCTGGCCATCGCGTCGATCATGGCGTCTATCACCTCGTCCGCCGAAGCCTCTCCCCGGAGCTTCCACAGATCCTTGAAGTCCCCAGGAAGGCCGGCGGAGAGCGCCCTCTTGGTAACGCCATCCGCTGCCGCTATCGTCTCCGCGTGGCCCATTCCGCCGCATCCGCACGGGTTTTCCCCTCCGGTGACCACGTGCCCGGCCTCCGCCGCCATGCCGTGCGCGCCGGTCACGAGATGCCCGCCTATGATGATGCCGCATCCTATCCCAGTCCCCATGGTGATAACGACGAAATTCTCCATCCCAATGGCCTCTCCCGCGATACCCTCTCCCAGCGCCGCGCAGTTCGCGTCGTTCTCTATCGAGACCGGCAGGTTCAGCCCATGTGCCCTGAGTTCCGCGGATAACGCTTCCGAGACGTCCACGTCATCCCATTCAAGGGGAAAATTGGGGAGCCTTCTGGCACGCCTTCGGCCGAGGTCCACCATGCCCGGAACGGCGACGCCCACCGATTTCACTCCGCCGATGGAGGCTAGATCCGCCACAGCGCGGCCGATGGCTCCCGTCACATCGGAGATACTACGGTCCTTGGGCGTGGCCATCGTGACCGACCTCTCTATCGTTGGCGCGCGTCCCCGCTCCGCCTCTCGGACACTGGCGGCAAGTATGGTATGACCGCCGAGATCGACGCCTATTTTCATGAACTCTTCCCCCTTTGATTGGAACGACGCGCAGTGGCGACGGTCGTTTCAGATATTGAACCTTATCTCGATTACATCCCCATCGCCGACCCGATAGCCGCGCCCCTCCAGGCGGAGGACTCCAGCGTCGCGGCATGAGGCGAACGAGTTGCCGTTCGCGGCATAATCGTCGTAAGAGACCACCTGAGCCCGGATAAAGCCCTTTGCGAGGTCGCTGTGAATGGCGCGCGCGGCGTCAATCGCGCTGTCGCCGTCGCGGAGTGTCCAGGCTCGAACTTCATCAGGCCCGCATGTAAAGAAGCTGATCAGCCCGAGGATCGAGTACGCGCCGGCAATCAGCCTGTCTCTGGCAGGTTCGCTCACGGGCAGCCCCTCGGAGAACTCCGCCGCCTCCTCGGGAGAGAGTTCCAGAAGATCCATCTCCAGCCGTCCGTAAATCGCGATGGCGCGCGTTCCGCTCCGCTCGATACGCCGCTCTAACTCGGCGCCTTCCGGAACGTCTCCGATGCCTCCCTGTGTCTCGTCCATGTTCAGCACTATCAGCCGCGGACGCGCGGTTACAAAGGAGAAGCCCCTCAGAGAACGAGCCTCCTCGGAGGAGAGCTCCATCTCCCTGAGCGGGCGCTCGTCCAGGAGACAGTCGTTGCATCGTCTGAGCAACGCCGCCTCGGCAGCCTCCTCAGGGGTGAGTTTCTTCTTTGCCGAGAGCTTCCCAAGGCGATTTTCCACTACGCCAAGGTCCCTGAAAATCAGCTCCATCTCCAAGATCTCCCAATCCCGCGCTGGATTGACGCTCCCCTCTGGGTGCTCGACGGCGCTGTTTTCGAAGCACCTTATCACGTGCAGCGTGGCGTCCGCGTCGGCGGCAAACGACAGAAAAGAGTTGCCGAGGCCCTCGCCCTGCCCAGCGCCCCTGGACAACCCCGCGAGATCGACGAATTCCACCCTCGCCGGCGTCGTCTTTCTGGGGTTGTGCGCGCGCGCCAGGCTGTCGAAACGAGCGTCGGGCACGTCGATCACGGCCCTGTTGGGGTCCGTCTTTCCTCCAGCGTACGGTTTAACCTCCGCTCCAGCCTTTGTTATGACGTTGAATACGGTAGTCTTGCCGCTCAATGGCAACCCAATTATCCCGCAGCTCAACATCTCCAGTCTGCCCCCTTTTTATCACATTTACTTTCAAGTAACATCAATTTGGGGCATTATACCCGATTCCAACTCTCAGCGGTGAAAACTAATACGTTTGCCGCTGATCTTCTTTTTGGGGTTAGCAAGTTTTGCAGGGCGCCATTTTTATGATTTCGGTGTTCTTTATTATCCATCGTCTTCACCCCTCGACAGTTGAATCTGTAGGTTCGGCTATATACACGATTCCGTGTTCCTCTTTGAGCATTTTCAAGTCGTCTTTTTTGCGCTGTGATCTTGGGTGCTGGTAATCTTTCTTGAGAGTTCAAAGTTTGTAAATATCATGCCGCATTCGGTAGGTCGGGATCGCTTCTTGAATCCATCCTGGAACGAATTATTTGCAGTATGCCCAAATACGGCCATTTCTGAAACT
>JAIRWR010000036.1 GCA_031268885.1 Synergistaceae bacterium | reverse complement strand
CGCTTGTGCCAGACCCCGAACCGCTTATGCCGGACACAAAGTCGCTTGTGCTGGACCCCGAACCGCCTGTGCCGGATCCCGAACCGCCTGTGCCAGATCCAAAACCGCTTGTGCCGGATCCCGAACCCGGTGGCGCTTTTTCCAAGGGTTCTTCGGAATCGGAGTATAATAATAATGGCGGTCAGAACTTTGAGGAGAGTTCTGATAGTTCCGGCGCGATTGACGAACAGATCGTACGCTTTGCCGAAGAGATGGTCGGGTTGTTCGGATTCGGTCATGTCGTCTCCGAGGTCGAGATAGTGCGGTTCATAAACGGAAGGTATGGAACGGACTTCGTTGCGATCCGCCCCGGCGACTACTGTTATAATCTAATATATGGCGCGGCGGACAAGCGAAATAAGCCCAAGGTATTCGAGATGCTGGGCGATGGATTTTATAAATGCCTGGGCGCAAGTTATAATTACTACGACAATCTTACCTCGTCTAAAGGTTTAGCTGACGAACGCCGCGAAGACTGGAAGAGTCAGGATAAGCTGATGGATCTGTCAGCCGCTGGACCCCTGCTCTCGGAGAGAGGCGGGCGGCTGGAACAAGACGAGGAAGAGTCATTGCGATTCGAAGAGAGATTTGGCAGGTTTCTGATGAATTACTCCGAATCCATCCAGACCCGCCAAAAGTTTTTTGGACTGCTCCGGGATATATTCCCTCAGCATCGATTACAGACAAACCTGCTGTCTATTCTGCACGAGATTGGGATAGCGTCTGAGATCGAAGACTCCCAGAGAATAGACAGCGCATTTGCGTTTCGCTTTGAAAAACGCTTGACGGAGGAATACGGTATAGCCCAAAATTACGCGGAGTGGGCCGTCTCTGTATGGTGCGAGTACTATGGAAAGCGCGCGCTCGGTAAACAGTGTGACATAAGCGCAAGGCGCGCGGAGTATCGCGATGCGTAAAGCTGGGCCGGTATCTATGCCGCGGCCTTCCCATGATGGGCTGTGACGAGGTTCACAGTCTCTTGTACTGATGGAGGATTCCCAATATGGAGGGCAATTTAAAGGTTGGCTCTGTCCTGACATCTGACGCGGGGAACAGATATGCGATCATAAAGTTACTCGGGGCTGGAGGGCAGGGCGAAGTGTACGAGGTCGAGCACGGGGGCGGAAGATACGCCCTTAAATGGTTTTTCAGACATATGGCCACGCCCTCGCAAAAAAACATCATAGATAATCTCGTGGCAAAGGGCGCTCCTGACTCGACCTTCCTGTGGCCCAGAGATATCATATCCACTCTGCCAGGCGAGCCATTTGGATACATAATGGAACTGCGCTCCGGAAATTACAGGAGCGTAGTGGACATGATGAAGCGCAGGGTGGAACCATCCTTTCACGCCGTCTGCCGGGCGGCATTCAACTTGACGCGAGGCTATCAGAAGCTGCATCGCATGGGCTACAGCTACCGGGACATCTCCTTCGGCAACCTGTTTTTCAACCCCGACACCGGCGATGTGCTGATATGCGACAACGACAATGTCTCGGTGAACGATCAGAACGACAGCCCTGTTTACGGCACCCCCCGCTTCATGGCGCCCGAGATTGTTACGAGAGGGGAAAAGCCGTCCAGGAACACCGACCTGTACTCCCTGTCCGTCCTCCTGTTTTATATGTTCATGCTGAACCACCCGCTGGATGGAAGACTGGAGGCCGAGATAAAGTGCCTGGACCTGCACGCTATGAGACAACTGTACGGCGACAGGCCGGTTTTCATATTTGACCCAAATGACGAGACGAACAGGCCTGTTGAACGATATCATGACAATGCCATCATATACTGGAAGATATATCCAGAATCCTTGCGAGGACTGTTTATACAGTCGTTCACGGATGGGCTGAAGCAGCCTAACAAACGGGTTACGGAGAGACAGTGGCTCGACGCCCTCGCTAATCTCATAAGCGGCATCTTCTTCTGTCCGAACTGCGGCGCTGAAGTCTTCTACGATGAATTAAAGGAGCAATTTAACGTTGGCCATTCGTGCTGGAACTGCCGGAAACAAGCGCAGGTTCCGCCGTCGATCGTGATCGGCAGGAACAGGGTTCTGATAACCAGCCAGGCCAAGCTGTTTTCTCACCATTTGTATGGCGATTATGACATGTCCACAGTAGTGGGGAGTGTCATCAAGAATCCGAACAATCCAAAGCTGTTGGGCATCAGAAACGAGAGCGGGGAAAACTGGACTTACATAAGGATGGATGGGACGCGGATTCAAGCGCCAATAGGGAGGACGGCCGCGGTTGTGAAAGACGCGAGGATAGACTTCGGCCAGGCGACGGGGGAATTTCGCTGACGGCATGCCGCCAGCCGGTTGGTTTTAAGGAGGGTTTTAATGTGACAGTAGCGCAATTGAGAAGGCCGGGCGGCGAATTAGCCAGCAGGCCTCTGCACTTTTTCTGGATCGTCGATTGCTCCGGTTCTATGTCGAGCGAAAAGATAAGCACAGTGAATCATGCCATTCAGGAGGCCATTCCGGATATGAGGGAGGCCGCGGACGACAACCCGAACGCTCAGCTCATGGTGCGGACTCTGAGATTCTCGTCCGGCGCGGAGTGGATGACGGAGGAACCAGTGAGAATCGAGGATTTTAGTTGGGATGATCTGAAAACCGATGGCATTACAAACCTGGGCATGGCTTTCGATCTGCTCTCGGAGCAACTTACGATCCCGCCTATGTCGGACCGCGCGCTTCCGCCCGTGCTGGTTCTGCTGTCAGACGGACAGCCTACGGACGATTACAAGAGCGCGCTGGAAAGATTGCTGAGCCTGCCGTGGGGCAGGAAGTCCGTGCGCATTGCCATATCGATAGGGCAGGACGCGAACGACGACGTGTTATGCGAGTTCACCGGCAGAAGTGACCTCATCCTGCCAGCTAAAAACGCGCCGGCCCTTGCGAAGATGATCAAGTGGGCTTCCACCGTGGCATCGATGGTGTCGTCGCCGTCGAGCCGCCCGACGGAGATCAGCGGCGGCGAGGAAGAGCGCCTGTATGTCGGCTTCAACAATGTCCCGAGCCCGGATGAAGTCGTAACCGGCGATGTATGGTAGATGTTCCAAGAGCCTGACATGAGACCGTGCATTATAGGAGAGAGCGTACGCGGAGCTTCTCACGCGCGGAGTGGAAAGGAGTGTCAGGATAGCTGGGGGTACAAGACAATAGAGCGGTGCGGTTCCGTGGCGCTAGCGGTGGCTGATGGCCACGGCAGTGAAGCGTGTCCGCACAGCAAAATAGGATCGAGCATCGCGATCTACACGTTTTGTGACATCATCGAGAGATTTTGCCGCAATGACATGGCCAGAGCAGGCTCCCTGTATACCTTCCTTAACAGGGAGGGAGAGGTTGCCGTCGCGAAGTCGATAGAGGCGGAGTGGAAGCGCCGGGTTCTCAAGTGGCACTTTGGCAGCGCCTGCCAGCCCGACCGAAGGGAGGACCGTTCATCGATATTCGTAAAATACGGAAGCACCCTTGCGGGATTGCTGCTGACGCCGGAGTTTTTTTTCGCACTTCAGATCGGCGACGGGAACATCGTCTTTCTCGACGACTCCGGTTTGAAGCCCGTGATCTTTCCCGACAAGATACTCGGAAACGAGACTTATTCACTGAGCCGCGTTCATTCGTGGAAGAACGTGATGTGCCTTACGGGTTGGCGCAACGTGGGCAAGGGTGTTCCTCACGCGTATATGCTCTCTACAGACGGCTTCCTGAACAGTTTTGTCAGCACCGCTGAGTACGAAAGATCATGCCTCGAATACTACGCGATGATCAAGGAACATGGCGCCGCCGAAGTGGCGAAGAATCTGAAAAATTGGCTCCAAGAGACTAGCGAGATGGGCTGCGGGGATGACATATCCGTGCTGTTTTATACGACGCCGCGCGGCGGAGGGCGTAGCTTGGCGCGGCGAGTGCCAGAGTCAGGCCGCGGTATGGTAAAATAACCTTGATTGTTGGATGTTGGCATGAATCTGCGCGAAGCGGTCTTTGGAGGCGTATAAATGTTAAAGGGAATACTGAAAATTCTGGGGCTTGATCCAAACGACAGATTGGTGGCCAGATACAGGGAGAGGGCGTCCGACATAGGGCTCCTTGAACGCGACGTTCAAATGATGAATGACGCCGATCTGAAGGATTCGGCGGATTTTTTTCGCGAGAGGCTGTTCGAGGGTGAGACGCTCGATGAAATCCTACCGGAGGTCTTCGCCAGGGTCCGGGAGGTATCGCGGCGAACCCTGGGTCTGCGTCACTTCGACGAACAGCTCATAGGCGGGATCGCTCTCCACGAACGCAAGATAGCCGAGATGAAGACAGGCGAGGGAAAGACTCTGGTGGCGACCCTTGCGGTCGTCTTAAACGCTATGGAGGACAACGGGGTTCACGTTGTCACTGTAAACGACTATCTCGCCAAAAGGGATGCCGAGTGGATGGGACCCATTTACTCGGGGATGGGGCTCTCGGTTGGGGTGATCTCGCCATTCATGAACCAGACCGATAGAGCGGAGGCATACGCGGCCGACATCACCTATGGGACTAACAGCGAATTTGGTTTCGACTACCTGAGGGACAACATGGCCCTTTCGGCTGACGCTCAGGTGCAGCGCGGACACAGCTACTGCATAGTCGACGAGGTGGACTCGATATTGATCGATGAGGCGAGAACTCCGCTCATAATATCGGGCCCCTCGGAGGACAACGTAGAACCCTATAAGAGGGCCGATTCCGTCGCGCGCTCCCTTCACAAAGGGGTTGATTTCGAGGTTGACGAGAAGGAGCGCAACGTCGCGCTCACGGAGGATGGCATAGCTCACTGCGAGAAGCTGCTGAACCTCCCGGATCTGTTTACCGACTACGCGAATACCGAGCTTGCTCACAAGGTAACGCAGAGCTTGAAGGCCTACAATCTCTTCCAGCGCGACATCCACTATGTGGTGGAGAACGGGGAAGTCATAATAATAGATGAATTTACCGGACGGCCCATGATAGGCAGGCGCTATTCAGAGGGGCTGCATCAGGCCATAGAGGCGAAGGAGCGTGTCCGGATCGGGCGTGAGAACCAGACGTTAGCGACGATAACGCTTCAAAACTACTTCAGAATGTATAAGAAGCTCTCTGGCATGACTGGCACCGCGCTCACGGAGGCCGCGGAGTTCAAGGAGATTTACGGTCTGGAGGTGGTGAGCGTACCGACACACCTCGATATGATCAGAATCGATAATTCAGACGTCATCTACAGGACAAAACAGGAGAAGTTTGCCGCGGCCGCAAGCGAGGTGGAGGAGAGCTTTTCGAGGGGACAGCCGGTTCTGCTTGGCACGTCATCGATAGAGAACTCCGAGAAGATGAGCAAAATACTGAAGGCCCGCGGAATTTCGCATAACGTGCTGAACGCGAAGGTTCACGACAAGGAAGCGGCGATAGTCGCTCAGGCCGGCCGGCTGAGGACCGTGACCGTCGCGACTAACATGGCTGGCCGCGGGACCGACATTGTCCTGGGGGGCAACGCCGAATTCATGACGAAGGAAGCGGCGAGAAAGAGGGGCGTCGAGCCCGGGTCGCCCGAATACGCCGAGATCCTCGCCGGCCTCAGATCGGAGTGCGACGAGGAGCACAAGAAGGTTGTCGAGTTGGGAGGCCTGCGGATAATCGGCATAGAGAGGCACGAATCCAGAAGGATAGACAACCAGCTTCGAGGACGTTCCGGTCGTCAGGGGGATCCCGGCGAGAGCAGATTCTACGTGGCGCTCGACGACGATCTGCTCAGGCTCTTCGGTGGAGAAAGAGTTCAGGGTATAATGACGAAGCTTGGCATGGAGGAGGGTGAATCCATAGAGCATCCCCTCCTGAGCAGGACTATCGAAGGAGCGCAGAAGAAGGTCGAGGCCATGCACTTCGACATAAGAAAGCAGCTTCTATCGTACGACAATGTGATGAACAAGCAACGCGAAGCCGTATACAGGGAGCGGGATGGCATCCTCAAGGACGACGGCATAGAGGACCACACGTGGGACATCATAGACGACACGCTGTCGAATATATTGGAGAGAGCGAGTGTCGGGGAGACGGATGGAGACTTTTCGGCAACCTCGCTTAAAATAAAGTCCCTTTTTGGCATGGGGATTGAGCGCCATCTGAGCGGCATAGACACAGCGGAGGGACTTGCGGAGGCGGGGGAGAAGGTCAGAACCGAACTCCGGGAGCGGTTTGACGGTAAGATATCCGAGATAGGAGAGGAGACGTCGCGCAAATTATTCCGACACATTCTACTACAGGTTTTAGACAAAAACTGGAGGGAGCACCTTCTCGGGCTGGACGAGCTCAGAAGAGGAATCGGACTGCGCGCCATAGGGCAGAAAGATCCGCTCCTCGAATATCAGTTCGAATCCTACAACCTGTTTCAGGAGATGTTGCAGGGCGTCCGTGAGAAGGTGGCCGAGTACGCGTTCCGCGTGATGATAGTGGCGGAGAACCAGGATGTGCCAGCAAGCGGGGAGGGCCGCGAAAGCCGCGGTATGCTCATCCCGGTGAGACACGCCGCTCCGGGAGCCGCCGAACTTATGGGAGACGGTTCCAAGCAGAGGCCGGCACAGAGAGGCCAGAAGATTGGGAGAAACGCTCCATGCCCATGCGGAAGCGGTAAGAAGTACAAGCACTGTCATGGCAGGGTATCGGCAGTCCCAGCCGAGGACCGCTCTCCGACCGGCGACCGCGCGCGGTTGTCCCGTTCGGCGGTTGGAAGCGGGTCGGCGGAGCGTCCGCTTTAAGTTGGCATAATCAGCGCTTTTTAAAACTTCAGTGACGGGGGTGAGTCATGAAACACGTTAAATCATTTATGGTTATCGTCGCGCTGTTTCTGTCGCTCGGCTTTGTTATGGCAGGAGACGCGGAGAGCTACGACGGAGACTGGGACATAGCCGGAGAGATCCTTCGTCTCGGCGGCCAGGTTCCGTCAACCGAGGCCTTTAGCGGCGCTGGCGGCGGCGTGTGGTTGGACTCGTATATTTACAACATGAAGATAAACGGTACGGCCACCAGGACGCGCAGATATATTGTGATGTCAGCTAGGAGAGATGAAAAATCCCCGCTCAATCATCTGATGATCCAGCCGTATCCCCTTGATCCCGGCGCGTCATTGACTGTCGCCGAGGCCTCCCTGTACGACCCGTCGACCGCCGAGAGAACCGGGGACCTTTCCGTAGTTCAATATGAGCGGGATGGAGTCCGCGTGATGGCCATCCGTCTCCCCGCGGATATAAATGGCGGCCTCGCTGTGATAGAAACGGTGACGGAGATCCCTCGCAGGTTTTTCATCGATGATGTCATCCCTCTGGCCGGAGACCTTCCTGTCTGGGAGCAGAAGGTTCAGGTGGAGGTGCCGGAGGGGGTGAACCTGCAGTGGGAGGGTGTAGGCGTGAGAGCTCCCCAGCGACGGGAGGAGTCGGGCCTGGAATATT
Organism: Synergistaceae bacterium; assembly: GCA_031268885.1. GTDB lineage: Bacteria > Synergistota > Synergistia > Synergistales > Synergistaceae > JAIRWR01. The sequence continues at coordinate 28,438 of JAIRWR010000036.1, read as the reverse complement.
TCACGTGGACTGTGATAAATCAGCCGGCGTGGCGTAAATCGAGCATTATCGAAGAGGCGCGCCCCATGCTGATCTTCAGCCAGCGCAGCGGAATCATGAGGGGGCTGAAGGACTTGGAGGCAGTGGAGAACGCGTTTACAGCGCCGCCGATTCCAGAGGAGGTTCGTGGAGGATCAAGCCTGATAAAGGCGGGGGGCAGAATAGCGAAGTATCTGTCGGACAGGCGTATGCTTCTCGATGGATATGAACCGGCGCAGGTGAGATCCGGCGGAAACGCTTCCCCCGAAGGACCGTGGACCAGCCACGAACGGACCATAATTGCCGGAAGGTGGTTGCGGGAGTTGGGTTGGAACGTCAAGGTATACTGGCTGCAAAAGCTGCCGATAAGAGCGGACGGTCCGGCCTCTTTGGACTTGTGGGACAAGCCTCTGCTTCGGATAACAGAAGGAGGCAAGGATGTTTACTTCACGGCGGATCAGTCGGCTGGCTTCGGCAAGCTCTCTCCGTCTTTGTATGGAAGAGCGATATTTCGGGTCAACGGGACGGAGTTGGAGCGGCCGACGCTTCCAAAGGGAACGGCGTCGGAGCATAACCTAAGCCAGGTATGGCGTCTCGATCTCGATAAAATGGGCATAGCTACCGGATCGTTGGATCTGACGATTACCGGCGCGTGGGTTGACACATTGCTGCGCGGCGATGGAGCTTCCTCCAGCGACCTGGCGAGCGCGTTTCTCACCGAGATGAATTTTGATGTTTCGGGACTCTCCATCGAACCGTCGTCCCTCAAAAATCTGAGTTCCGGATATAAACTCAGTTTTAACGTAAAGACACAGCTCGGGATCGTGTCGGGAAACGACATGCTGATTCGAATACCGGGAGGCAGACCCAGGGGGTTTGATGACATTCCTGCGAACGCGGAGCCTTTCTCCTTCGGATTTCCATTTGTCTTCGAACAGGACGCCATTATTTCAACGCCGGCCGGATACAGAGCCCTGATGCTTCCTGGCAGCCTTCAGAACGGCGATTCCAAGGCGATGTTTACGGAGTCGGTGGTGCATTGGGTCAAAAAAGGCCGCGTCGAGGCATCCGCGGTATGGACGGTCAGGTCGGCTCAGATCGACTCGATAGCCTCCGGCAGGGTGCGCGAGCAGTCAAACCTTGCGGAAAGGTGGTCACAGACGACCATACCGCTGCGAAGATAACATCGCGCGATAGGTGATCATGAATGTTGGTATAAATCATTCCCGGAGGTTGAAAATATGGTGGATAAAAAAGAACTTCTCTCGTCCGTTATAACGAAGGCGATACGGGAGGTGGCTCTGTCCAAAAAAATCGCGTTGCCGGAGGGTTTCTCCGTTCTGATCGAGAGACCCAAGCGCGAGAGTCAGGGAGACTGGGCGACGAACACGGCTATGAAGCTGACAAAGCTCTTCGGAACACCTCCGATGGAGCTTGCGAGGGAGATAGCCTCTCTCGTGGACAAGGGCGTCGATATAGACGCCGTCGAGGTTGCGCCACCCGGCTTTATCAATTTCAAGATGACCTCCAACTGGATTGAGGAGGTTATAACTAATGTCATAACCATGGGCGGCGACTACGGGAGAAATGAATTCGGGGCCCGCCAGAGGGTACAGGTGGAGTTCGTCAGCGCGAACCCGACCGGTCCCATACACCTCGGACATGGCAGGGGAGCCGCTGTCGGCGACATAATGTCCTCCATACTCGAGTTTTCCGGCTGGGATGTCGAGCGCGAGTATTATATAAATGATGCCGGGCTTCAGATGGATAACCTTGGAAAGTCCACACAGTCCAGATACTTCGCGCGCCTTGGCATGGATGAGACGGCCCCGTTTCCAGAGGATGGCTATCCCGGCGATTATATCGACGGCATAGCCGGAAAGATCCTGGAGGAGCACGGCGATTCTCTCTCATCGAAGCCGTTGGAGGAGACGCTGCCTCTCTTTCGTGATGAGACGTCCAAATCCATACTTGAGATGATACGGAGGGATCTGTCTGATTTCGGAGTCAGGTTCGACACATGGTTCTCCGAGAAGTCCCTGTACGACGATGATCTCGTTCCCAGAACAATTTCAAGGCTGGAGGGACGCGGCTACGCTTACGAGAAGGATGGCGCAATGTGGTTCAGATCCATGGCGTTTGGAGACGACAAGGACAGGGTCATGATAAAAAACAACGGGATCCCAACGTACTTTACGTCTGACGTCGCGTACCTTCAGAACAAGTACGAGAGAGGTTTCGGCCTCCTGATATACATCTTTGGAGCGGATCATCACGGATATGTCCCGAGGCTGCGCTCGATCAACAAGGCGTTGGGAGAATCGGACGAGAACTTGGAGTTCCTGTTGATACAGTTCGTGAGTCTGCTCCGCAATGGAGTTCCCGTGTCGATGTCCAAGAGGGCCGGCACCTTCGTCACGCTGAGGGAGGTTATGGATGAGGTCGGCAGGGATGCGACCAGGTTTTCGTTCGTAAACAGGAAGTGCGACTCCAATCTCGAATTCGACCTGGAGGTCGCGAAGCAAACCTCCTCTGACAATCCGGTCTACTACGTTCAATACGCGCACGCTAGGATATGCAGCATATTGAGGGAGGCGGCGGCAAGGGGCGCCGTGATTCCGCCCGTCGCGGACGCGAACCTGAGTCTGCTCGCCGAATCGTCTGAGGCAAAGATCGCGATGGAAATATCCCGCTTTCCCGAGGAGATCCTAAAGGCCGCGAAAAACCTCGAGCCGCACAGGATCGCGTTCTTTGCGACAGATATCGCGGAGGCGTTTCACACTTTTTATAACAGCGTAAAGGTGCTTGGGGCAAGAGATGAAGTTATGAAGGCGAGATTGCTGCTGGTGGAGGCCGCAAGGATAACGATAGCCAATACGCTCCGCATCCTTGGTATAGATGCCCCAGAGAAGATGTAGAAGTGCCGAAGCTTCGCTGGGTTTTATTTTATGCGGTAACCGCATTCATAGTCGCGGTGACCGTTGTGACTTTTTATAAGGAACGCCACAGGATCGACCGCCTCGCGAATTCGTTGGAATCGAGGATGGAGGAGTTCGAGGAGGTGACGCGGCGCAGCCAGGAGATTCAGGAGAAGATCAGCTATTATCAGACGCCATCCGGCATAACCTTCCTCGCGATCGACGAGTACAACCTCGTCAGGTCCGGGGAGAAGATATACAGGATAGAAATAATCTCACCTGACGGCTTGCGCGATAATTGATGTGAAGATATAATAATTTGCTGTTGTTTATCCCTGCCTCTTCGGAAGGGAGAGGCCAGTGGCTCCTGCTGGAGCCCATAAAGACCATAGGGAGGAGGTGACATACGTGCGGCATTATGAGCTGACTGTTATATTGACAGCCGATATAGAGGATCACAAGGCGTCGGCTGAGGAGGTCGCGGAGGTCGTGCGCGGATTGGGCGCCGAGGTTGAGAAGATTGACCTGTGGGGCAAAAAACGTCTGGCGTATCCTATCAAGAAACAGCTGGAAGGTTTCTACGCGTTGATTACCATGAAGATGCCGCCGGATCAGGTTCGGGAGCTCGACAGGGTTTTGAGCCTGAGACAGTGGATAATCCGACATCTTGTTGTGACGACGGATGAAGAGTAGACGGAAAGGTTATAGCCATGTCCAGGGGATTTAACAAAGTAATTCTGATGGGCAACTTGGCCCGCGACCCTGATATCAGGCATACGCCGAGCAAACAGAAGGTCGCGCGTATCACTGTGGCCGTGGGACGGCAGTGGAGAAACAAGCTCACAGGGGAAGTTCAGAGTCAGACCGATTTTATACCGGTTGTGGCATGGACGGTGCTTGCGGATTTATGCGACAGATACCTCCGCAAGGGTAAGCCCGTCCTGGTTGAAGGCCGTATGCAGGTACGCGATTATGACGACCAGAAGACCGGTATACACAAGTGGGTGACTGAGGTTATTGCTGAAAACCTCACGCTCCTCCCGGGAGGGAGGAGGGATGATGAATATGGAGACCTCCCACCGCCAAGGCCGCAGCAGACGCAGGCAAAGCCGGCCGCGCGCGCGCAGCCGAAGGCTCCCTCGTATGGAGACGGTGATGTGGGCAGTTTGAGGGATGAAATAGACTTCGAAGAGGATTTTCCGCTTGATTTCTCCGAACTGGGCGACTCTGGAGAGAGCGGGGGCGATGTGGAAGTTCCGTTTTGAGGAGAGGCCGGTTATTTATGGTGATTGATCAGGGAGGGTAGGTTTATGGACAGTCAATTTAGAAAACGCCGCAAGCGCCGTCCAAAGGTATGTCACTATTGCGTGGATAAGATAGCGCGCGTGGACTATAAGGAAATCGAAAAGCTGAAAAAATACATCACTGACAGAGGCAAGATAATTCCGAGGCGCGTTACAGGCACATGCGCCAAGCATCAGAGACAACTGACCGGAGCGATAAAGCGGGCAAGATTTCTCGCGCTCCTGCCTTTTACATCTGATTAGGTATCATCAGGCAGGGTGGGGTTTCCATCCCCCCTGCCGCGGTTTGGTGGGAAAGTCTGAATGCGTGTTGATTCCGCGCTAAAAATCTGGATATTATGCACTGTCAGTGGTTATGTCTTATTCATCATTGGAACTATCATGCCTGTGCTATCTATCCCGCTGATGTTAATTTATTCATGTCCCGCGCTCCTGCTCTCTCATGAACAAGGTCTGTTACGCGCGCTCTCCGGTGGTCTCATCGTCTCTCTTGCGCTGACGCTGTTTTTGCCTCCATTCTTCGCTGTCACCTGTTTTCTTGCCTTCTGGCTTTCGGGAGCGTTTTTAGGCGTCCTCTCACGCAGAATCGAGGAGCGCAATGATCTCCTGATCGTGGGTGTTACGGTATGCGTCGTCCTCAAGATCGCGGCCGCGTTCGTGACGTGGAGGCTGACGGGATTCAATCTTCTGGCCCCCGACGCGGCTGAGATGGAACGCTATATCATGGCCCTTGGTTCTTCCAGTTTACGCTCTCTATCCGGAGGAGACGCGCTAAAGTTCAAGGAGATGATAGTCGAAATGGTAAATTACGCGATTATGCTGACGCCGTATACTATGATGCTCTTCTCGGCCGCTGAAATTGTTGCCTGCCTTTCGCTGTCATCCTATATCCGCGCCAGGATGGGCAAGGGAGCGTTCTTTTCGCTTCCTCCATTTGGGAGCTGGTCATTTCCAAGAAATATACTGATTGCTTTCGTCGTCGGTTTTTTGTGCAACATAGTATCGGAGGGCAGTTCGAGCGCGCACTTGCTCAAGCAGGTCGGGGCAAATCTTGACGCGGTCACGAGAAGCCTGTTCATAATTCAGGGGCTTTCGGTCATATATCACATCTTGGGCGCGAGCGAAGTTCCGAAGTTTATGAGAGTCGCGCTTGTGGCGCTGGCGCCGCTCATATCTCCAGTGGGCAATATATGCGTAATCGTTGGGATCTGTGACATGGGGTTCGACTTGAGAAAAAAAGTTGGGGGGAAACCGCGTTGAAGGTCATTCTCATTCAGGATGTCAGTAAGGTCGGGAACAAGGGAGACCTCGTAGAGGTTTCCGACGGGTATGCGCGCAACTTCCTTTTCAAGAAGGGGCTTGCCGTCGAGGGGATTGGCGGCAGGCTGAAGGAGTGGGAGGAGCAGCAGAGGACAAAGCGCGGCAGGGAAGTTAAGCTCGAAAAGACCGCGATCGACATAAAAAAGAGGCTTGGCGGGAAGAGAGTCCTGATAAAGATGAGCAGCGGAGGAGAAGGGAGGCTCTTTGGCAGCGTAACCAGCGCGCATCTGGCATCGGCGGTCTTCGAACAGTACGGCGTCGAAATCGACAAGAAGGACGTCAGGCTGGAGGAACAGGTAAAGCAGCTTGGAATATATCCTTTTAAGGTAAAACTTCACGGTGGAATGGATGTGGAACTGTCGCTGATCGTGGAGGCGGAGTAAGCTTGCCCGGCGAGTATGGCGGCCAGATGGCGGAGCGGATTCCACCGAACAATCTTGAGGCCGAACGGGCTGTGTTGGGCGCTTGCCTGCTCGAGCGCGAGGCGCTGATGCTGGTGGTGGAATCGTTGAATCCGGATGACTTCTACGAACCGAGACACGCCCTGACGTTCGAAGTGATGAAGGAGATGGCGTCGAGGGATAGGGCGGTTGACTCCCTCACATTCCAGGAGGAGCTGGCCCGCCGCTCCATGCTGGACAGGATTGGGGGAATATCGTTCGTCGCGATGCTGCTGGATTCGGTGACGACGACGGCGAATATAGAACATCACTGCTCCATAGTCAGGGACAAGTCGATACATCGCGAGCTGATACGAGTAGGCGCTGACATCGCGCGGAACGGCTTCGCGGAGGAGATCGACGCTGACGAAGCGCTTGCGGGAGCCGAACAGCGCGTCTTTGAAATCGCGAGGCATGGGCCGCGGTCATATCTGAAGGACATATCGGACATCATAGTCAGCGCGTTCGAAAAAATAGAGAGGAGCCTCCGGGAGGGAGCGACGACCAGCGGCTTGTCGTCAGGGTTTTCTGATCTAGACAAGCTGATCGGAGGGTTTCAGCCCGGGAGCCTGAACATAATTGCCGCCCGGCCATCCATGGGTAAGACGGCGTTTGCCCTGAACGTAGCTCAGAGCGTCGCCGTCTCGCAGAACGTCCCGGTCTTGATATTCAGCCTCGAAATGTCAGCAGAGCAGCTCGCCGGCAGGCTGCTCTCCGCGGAGGCGCGAGTTAACCTCAGAGAGCTCTCGACTGACGGGAACATCAGAAAAGATCAGTGGAACGCTCTGACCGACGCCGTCGCGAGGCTGAGCCGGGCGCCGATCTTCATAGACGATAGCTCCACGCTCTCCACCCTCGACCTACGATCGAGAAGCCGGAGGTTTTTCAGCAAACACAAGAATGAAAAGTGCCTTGTAATAGTGGACTACCTCCAGCTCATGGCGAACAACAAGAGGGTCGAGAACAGACAGCAGGAGGTGTCCGATATATCAAGGGCGCTGAAGGGAGTGGCAAGGGAGTTCGACGCTCCCGTGATAGCGCTCTCACAGCTCTCCAGAGAAGTTGAGAAGAGGGGCTCCGACAAGCGCCCCGTGCTCTCCGATCTCAGGGACAGCGGGGCTATAGAACAGGATGCGGATATCGTGGCATTTCTTTACAGACCCGCGTACTACCAGCAAGAGAGGGAATCATCTGACCCAACAGCGGAACTGGCTATAGCTAAACACAGAAACGGCCCCACTGGCAAGATTGACCTGATGTTCTACAAGGAGTACTCTCGTTTTGAAAATCTCGCGTACTGACCGTCGTGTTATGTATCCATACAGTATGTTGTATTTTCCTGCCGTATGGACGTAAAATATTGAATAATAGCGGCGTGTGTGCACGCTTCAGGTTGCGGTTATGGAATCGGTCGCGGCGAAGATATCTCAATCACCGGATACGTGATAATGGAGGGCTAGATAGATGGGTCACAATGCTTTTGTCGCCGGAATATCGGCGAAATCGAGGGATAACATCAAATCAACGAGTGGAGGTAAGTTCTTATGAGTAACGCTCACGGCGAGAAGAGCGAGGTGAAGTTCAAGGGCATCGCGAAATCCCGTGTGCCGGAAGCTCATCGTCTTGCGCCGGGGTGGCTTGTCTGCGTCGCCTTCATGATCTCCTTCTCGCTACCGAACCTCGTGTTCTCCGGAGAGCGCTGGTTTGACACGCTGCACATAATGAAGTGGACCGTTGCGATGGTTCCGATAGCGTTGCTCTCAGCGGTAGCCGGAGTACAAATTTTTCTGCGGGGCGCCAGGAAGGTCTCTTTTTCGCTGGATCTTTTCGGCGCGGTCTGGCTGATCTTAGTCCTCCTCGTCACGTGTCAGCTCTTCTTCGTCAAGCTATCCTCCATTTCGACATTCGTCAAGGAATGGTTCTACTTCGCCTGTCTCTTCGCGGTTTACGTTCTGTCTTTCAACCTCTGCGACAGCAGCCGCCTCCACAGGGCGCTGCTCTGGGGCGGCAGTATAAACGCGGCGATAAACGTCCTCTTCGCCGAGCTTCTCACCCGCGGTCTCAACAGTGGTATTCCGTTCATTTTAAACGTCCCGGGAAACTACATCGGCAATACCGCGCAACAGGAGATGTTCGGCCTATGGATGGCGATGTCCGTGCTGAACGCGCTGTTCTTACATATGTTCTACGTCGGCGAGGCACAGCGCGAGACAGGTTTTCTCAGATGGATCAGGATAACGGCAAAGGCTGTCTTTGCCGGCGGCAAAATGCGGGGGATCAGCGTACACAGATGGTCGATCGTGATTGTAAACTTCGCGTTTCTGCTGATTAACGCCTGGGGACTCTGGAGTTCGACGACAAGAGGGGCGATAGCGTCGCTTCTCGTCGCTTTCTTAGTACTGGTCATCGGGCTCCTCAGAAGCGGCAAGGCGGAGACTCTGAAGATGGTCGCGAAACTTTTCACGGTCGTCCTTCTCGTCCTCGCGGTCTTCCTCGGCGTGAGCATGTCCATAGGCACCGGCAGAGGCAACGCGCTCGTCAGCAAGTTCATGGACATGATCATTAATCCGACGTCGATCGGCGGAAGGATAAGCATATGGAGAACGAGCCTCGAGGTCTATCTCAAGGAACCTCTGACCGGCGTCGGGCTCGGCCAGTACAAGTGGCACTTCCTCGACGGGCAGAGGATAATGTATGGGAAAAACCCCGGACTCTACGACATGCCCGGATATGAATGGCAGTATACGTACTGGGCTCACAGCGAATACATACAATGGGCATGTGAAACGGGACTGATAGGGTCGGTTATTCTGCTCGCGCTCGCGGCCTTGTGGCTCTATAATCTTGTCAGAACCCTGAAAAAGGGCGGGTATCTCTCCATGGAGGCGCTATGGGGTTGTTCCATGGTCTTCCTTCTTTGGTTTGACGCCCTGTTCAGCAGGCCGTTTCACAGAATCGAGAACTCCGTGTGGATGGCTCTCGCTTTCGCCCTTTCCAACAGGGAGATCATGCCAGAGAGGCTTAAAAAACCCTTGATCGACAGTGACATGATCTACAGATTTTTTGGAGCGCTCATGGCCGGAATCTCGATCTATGGCCTCGTCTTCCTCTATGGCGGAATCATGGGGGACAAGCTGATTTACAGGGTAATCGCGACGCCAGGCAGCGTTTCGCTCAAGCAAGGACAGCTTCGCACGGCCGAGGGGTATCTGATGTCTAAGGATGACGCCAGGGAGCAGATGGGGGAGCTTCTTGTCGAGGTTGGAAAGCGAGAGAACGACGAAAAGATTCTAGAGGAGGGTTTCCAGCTTCTGTACAGGGCCTTTCTTCGCAGGCCGACGTCAAGGCTGCTCTTCAATATCTTCCGGGATTCACGCGACAGCAACCTGACGGGATTTGCCGAGGCCGTCTCTGTCTACATGAGGGAGATCAGACCTCCAGACTCGGCCGACTCCGGACTATAACGCAAAGACATCGCGGCAGTCAGGCGAAGAGGATGAGGCGTTGAAGACGAGTAAAAAGAAAGCGTTCACAGTTGTCGAGATCCTGGTAGTAATCGCGATTACTGGTATAATAGTCATGACTGGCATAGTTCCTCTAATGAAGACGGTACGATCCCTTGATAACGCGAGGAAGTCGTTCGCGGCTGACAGTAGGGAGATAGTTGCCGTAGACAGAATGCTCACGGATGTGATGGGGATTGCGCGTATCAATATGGAGTCGCCGTTTCGCGTTATGCATGACGATAGATTGGAGGGGAATGCCGATTATCTGATTCTGTGGACCAGCACTCCGTCATACGGATTTGTTCCCATGGGGAGCGTGGTCTATGGAGTCCCCGAGACGACCGTCCTGAGTGATGCCTTCGAAACAGGCCTTTATCGGTGGGTTTTGTCTGGAGACAAACAACCGGTTTCGATAACGAAAGATGATTTGAAGCAAGAAGAGGCTAATATGCTCATACCAGGGGTTACGGGCGTTGCCTTCAATGTTTTGGGCGGTTCGGACTGGAAGAATGATTATTCTGGCGCATTGCCGCGCGCGTTCCGCGTGATGTTTGAGTACGGCAGCATGGATGTGACTTATGAGCGTTGGTTGCCGCGGTTCTAGGGGGTTTATCCTCGTCGTTGTGATGTTTATTTCGGTGCTCATTCTCTCGGCCGCGACTTCATTGGCTTGGTTTGCGAGGCTTGAGATGAGGAGAGTATCCGACGAGGAGTTCGCGATGGTTTCAAGGAGTCTCGTGGATGTCGTATGTATCAAAGTCGCGGGGTGGATAGCCGGAGACGGCAACGAATACGATTCTAAGCTGGAGCAGCTCTACTCCGGCGAAATTCCGCTGTCTCTCTCATTCAACGATTGGAACGTCATCATAAAGATAACGCCGCTCGACAGTCAATTTTCCATAAACGGGATCTTTCTGCCGGACGGCATGACTCTCAGGAACGAATATGAGTATCCCTGGGGCAGGATATGGACAAGGCTTGACGCGATTCTGCTGTCGCCGGTTATTCTTGATTTTCTCGACAGGGACAACGTTCCAAGGCCTGGCAGCCGCGAGGAGGATTTCTTTCTGAACAGAAAAATAAGTGATATGAGCGAGCTGTTGAATCTGCCGGAGGTTACGCCGAGGATCCTCTACGAAGATGTCTCCGATGGAATCGCGATAGATACGTTCTTTACTATATACACTGACGACAAGATAAATATAAATCTCGCGACAGAGCAGGTTCTGAGCGTTCTTGATCCGCAGATTGACGTAGGGGTCATTAATTCGATAATGATGTTCCGCGCGGCGGAGAACATCAAGAATAACAAGGATCTCATCAGGATACCTGGATTTCCGGTATCCGCTACGGCTCGGCTGAACAACGTCATAGGATACAAGAGCAACTACTTTGCCATAGATATAAAGGTGGAACACGCTAACTCCGAGCGTAATTTCAAGATCTTCCTCAAGCGTTCGGGGGATACGTGTCAGATAATAAACTGGAGAGAGTAGCCCATATGAAACCTACGACTGGATCGCACAAATTCAAACTTTACAGGGAAGGTCTTCCGCGGGCTCCTCTAAGCGGAAGCGGAATTTTGCTCTATCCGTTCAGGGGGATATCCGTTCAGGGTTTTTCATACCCCTTCTCCGGCATCTCGCAGATTAGAGAGGCGCTCCGCATTCGCTTTAGGCCTCTTCTTGGCGACGCGTCGGAGCGGGTATCCATCGTCCCCTTTCTCGTCAGTAGCGAGAAGAAATCATCGACCGGTTGTGTCTTTCTGCTTTTCGGCGAGGAGATCGACACTGCGGAGACTGATATCGGCGTAGACGCGGCTCTGCAGATCTGGCCGGATGCCCTGGCCTTCGCCGGCGAAGTGGATGGCACAGGGCTTATAATCGTGACGGGCGAGGACTTCATAACGACCGTCTGGCTAGACGAATGGACTCCGAGATTTTATAAGACCGTCCCAGCGGGCGAGAGCACGGAGGACGCCGAGGAGAAGCTTGCCGTTCAGTACGCCTCTGGACAGGGGAAGGAAGTCGAGAAGGTCTTCTCTGTCAATCTGGCTGGCGTTACGGACTCCGACGCGCAGGAGTACGGTTCCAAGACGCTTGCGCGGTGCCCCGCGTATGAGCAGCTTGATCTGTCGAGGAGGGGAGCGAGCATCCTCGAAAAGCGGGAGAGGATAGTCGGCGCGCTGTCGAGGGCCGCCAGGTTCGCCGCGGCAGTCGGCGCGGTTGTACTGCTTGCCGCGGGGGGCGTGTACGCGTACAATTCATCCGTAGCGGGCGCGGCCAACAGCGATATGGAGGCGATATACTCCGCTTCGTTTGGGGAGACGTCGTCGCAGCCGCTCCGGTCCATCAACGAAAAACTGCGCTCCCTCAACGGCCAGGAGGGCGAAACGACATTGTATGATATGCTGCGCGGTGTTTCGTCGGTTTGGGATAAGATCGGAACATCGGCGGACGTTTACATCGAAACGTTGAGATTTGGGACCGAGAATACCAATATAATCGGGACGGCCAAGAGCAACGAGGCGATCCGAAATTTGCAGCGCCTGATTGAGAACGAGGGACTTTCCGCCCGAACGGACAATATCAATACGATATCCGCGGGCGGCGATTTGAGATTTAGCTTGAATATATCGAGAGGTAACCAGTGATGATCAATTTCAGTGAGATAAGGGAGATACCGGATTCCAGAAGATTATTCGCCCTTGTGGCGTTAGCCTTGGCTGTCTGGACAGCTGCCGGGGTCTTGATGTACAGGACGGCTAATATCAACGTGAGTCTGAACGAGAGTCTGGAGTCCGGCGACAGGATTATAAACGCCGCGTCGGTTTACAGGTCTTACCCCAAGAGGGGGACAGATCAGCCTCGTCCGGTCGAGAAGGATCCAATGTCAGTTATAACGGGAGTTGTTCAGGCGCTCGGCATGGGGGAGAGGATGTCGATTCGTTCCGACCAATCCAGGATATCGGTTCAGTTGGACCGCCTCTATGGAAATGAGCTGAAGGATCTCCTGACCACCATGGAGAGCAGAGGGCTTAGGGTGAGCATGGCGGAGATAAAAGCACTGCCAAGCGGAGGAGAACGGCTTTTAGGCATCAGTCTTCAGATGGAGAGCAACTGAGATGAAACGCGTATTATGGTTCGTCCTCTTTGCCGTGTTATTCGCAGCGTCGTTTACAACCGCCGCGTGGTTTCTCGGACCCTGGAGGTCCGCTGGAGTGTACGCGCTCGACCTAATTCGCCTGCAGGCGGCTCGGAGGGGAATATTTGTGACATATCAGAGCATTGAGAAGAACGGCTATCTTACGCCCACTTTTAACGTGAGCGGCGTCGATGCCGAAAACAGATTCGTCAAACTGTCGCTCTCGAATGTCAGCGTAAAGCTGCTGCCATGGTCGAGTCTGCTGGCTCGCGGAGGGAGCTGTGCTGTCGAATTCGGCGACGGCGAGATCAATACCATAGTCGGCAAAAGACTGAACATCGGCGGGGGGAGTCTCAATCTGACCGCGTCAGGCAGTCTGCTGGCCGCTTCGAACGCGCGGATTGGCGGAGATGTAAACGTCACCGGAAGCGTTGTATATAACATGTCGAGTGGGAACATCATAGGCAGTTCTCTTCTGCTAAGGGTGCCGGAGGATATAGATTCGGCCCTATCCATGGTGGTTTCGAACCCGCGTCTCGGCGGTGAGATCTCGGGGATCGGCCGCTATATCGAATCCAGTGGTCCTGGAGAATGGAGGATAAAACAAGATGCCGCTCCTAAAAAATAACAGAAACAACTCACTCAAAGCCAACGCTGGAGGTATAACGCTCTTTATCGCGAAACTCTCGCAATCGAGGTGCTTGCATTCGATCCTGGCTGGCGTCCTGGCCGCTGTGACGCTCTGTCTGTTATTTGAGGGACTTTTAACGGCGCGCGCTGTCCGGATCCAGGAGACACTCGCGAAGGTCGTCGGAGGGCGTTCGGCCAGTTCGTTCACGCAAAATATCGCGAGCCTCCTTCCCAAACAGGCCAATATGAAGTTCGACGCGTTCAACGTGATTGACGCGGCGGGCGCCGTATCGGAGGATGTCTCCGGCGATGTCGTCCCGGAAGCGCTTTCGATAGATCAATTTCGCCTCGCCGGAACGCTCCCAGATATTGGGGCATGGATAACCGTTGACAGCGCTACATCGCTCGTGCTTCGCGATCAAGAGTTCAACGGATATGTTTTAGACAGCGTCTCGCCGGGAGAGGTGATGCTCGCAAGGGATAAGGAGCTTTACCCGCTTTACCTGACCTTCTACGATCCGCTGGTTACAAAAAATCCTCCCCCAAGGGAGGCGCCGGAGGCACAAGTCCCCCCCCAGCCGGAAGGAGGAACTTTCGCGTTGGGTGATATTATGGCCGCCGGCTTCAACGGCAACGAGGGAACAATACCGCGCGAACTCGTCAATGAGCTCGTGCTGAATCCGATGGACGAGCTCAGAAAGGTCAGGCTCGCTCCAAATGAAAACGGCGAGATGACAGTCCAGAGGATAAGATCCGACAGTATCCTGTACCGGCTCGGTCTGAAGAGAGGGGACGTTCTGAAGGGCATCAACGACATTCCGATCAAGGGCGGCATGGATGTAGTGAATGTGATTAACTCTCTGATGTCCAGCCCGAGGTTCGATGTTTCGCTGAACAGGGGCCAGGAGGAAGGAAGGCTCGGCTACGTGGTGCAATGAAGGGATTTACTCTGGTCGAGGTACTTGTCTCGCTCGCCGTGATGTCCCTGGTGGTCGCCGCCTCGCTGAAGCTCGCCGCGCTCTCCGGAAAGGGGCTTTCACAGGTCCGGGAGAGAGAGGCGATCATTGAGGAGGCTTACAAGATGCAGACGGAGTTGATGCTGGATCCGATGAAGACGTTCGGCAAGAGCGGCGATATTGAGTGGAACGTCGAAGATATGGAGGATAACTCGTGGCTGGAGCGATTGTCGGCCATGAACGGACTCAGACTCGGAGGCCGCGAGGAGCCAATCGACTTGAGCGCGCTTATGAACGATCCGCACAGATGGAGAGAGATCGAGATCAAGAGAGACGGCAAGTCGATAATGCTGTTTTTGCCGTATTCCGAGGAAGCGGCCGCGAATAGATCCGGTGACGGCGGCTTGTCCCTGGATATGGCGAGAAACTGACGGCATATTGAACATCCCGACAATGAAAGAATCGCGTAAAGTATGCGATAATGATACTCGTGAGTTTGACTGCCCTTATTATTTTTGTACGGTCAGCCCGCTTGGCCGGCAAAAGGAGTGGACTTGATGAAGCCAGGAAAGATCGCGGTGTTTGCGATGACCCTTTTATTGCTCATGACGGTATCTGCCGTGGCGCTATGGGCAGCCGATGAGGCAATCTCGGGCGAGGAAAAGACGAATGACGAACAGAATCTGGTAAGGGCAGCGCGGGCAATGCGATCGACGGGCAGGGTTCAGTTGAACTTCAAGGACCTTGAGATAATACTCTTTGTCCGTTTCATGTCGGAATTGCTCGGAGAGAACATCGTCGTCAACCCTGGCGTCAGGGGGACAGTATCGGTCGTGTCGCCAAAGCAGGTGACAATTAATGAGGCGCGTCAGATTATGCTCTCCATTCTGGAGATGAACGGGCTGTCGCTTCAAGGGATGGGCAGTTACTCCAAGGTGGGGCCGATCAACACAGGCCCGTCGACTACGAACGAGGTCATAAAGGGGCCTCAGAGCATTGTTCCCAGCGAACAGCTGGTTGTTCAGATAGTCCCGCTTGATTACGTTAACGCCATGTATGTCGTCGAGCCGCTCAGAATAGGCGTTCAGGGGCTCACTGTGGCTCCTCTCTCCAGCGGAAACGGAGTGCTGCTGGCTGGAAAGGCTGTTCTCCTGAACAAGGCGGCGACGCTGATAAGGGCGATTGACGTTCCGGACAGCATCAGGATAGTAAATGTATTCACGATGACGAACACGTCCGCGAAACTGGCAGAAGGCCACTTGAACGCGCTCGCTCAGGATCCTGGCTCTATTCTCGCGGGGATAATGGCGATAGGCGATGATAGAAGCGGCAAAATAACAGTCGTCGGAGAGCGCAGGTCGATGGAGAAAGTAGAGAAGATACTGGGCGAACTGGATGTGCCGTCAACGGTGGACAACTTCCACATATACAGGCTGAAGAACGCGGATGCCAAAACGATCGCCGAGCAGTTAAGCCAGATACTCGCCGTCGCGGTGAGACTGCAGGCCGATCCCAACAACGCGACTCCCGCGAGCGTAGTGCCCGACCTGCCGACCAACAGCCTCATACTCACAGCGTCAAAGGAGCAGTTCGCCGCCATCTCCGGCATACTCGACGAGCTTGATATTCAGCCCAAACAGGTTCTTCTCCGGGGACTTATCGCCGAGGTCAACCTGAACAAGCTGAACAGCGCCGGCATAGATTGGGCGGCCTGGGGCGGCGACGCCTCGAACAACCTCCTGATAGGAGGAATGTCCGAGCTTGGATCGGCCGGCGTTCCAGCTCAATTTCAGCAGTGGTTCATGGAGATGACCAGGACGACCGAGACCGTGACCAACGACAACGGGAACGCCATCGGCACAGTGACGACGGTCAACGGTATGGGCTTGATCTACGCGTATATCAAGATGCTTAACACATTCAACGCCATCAACGTCCTGTCCATGCCCAGGCTGATGTGCACGGACAACCTGTCGAGCTCCCTGCAGGTCGGACAGGTCATACCTCAGCTCAGGGGACAGACGTCGGACTTGAGCAATCCGTCCGCCATACAGAGCAGTTATGAATACAAGGACACCGGTCTAATCCTCAAGGTCACCCCGCACATACGAAGCGGAAACCTGGTGGCGCTCGATATCGAACAGACCATTGAGGATGTCGTGAGCACCTCCGGCTCTACAACTCCCGTGACATCAAAGAGGTTGATTCAAACCAACGTGCTGGTCGGCAACAATGAGACTATAATACTCGGCGGATTGATAAGAGAGGTCGAAAGAACGCTTAAAAACAGGGTGCCGGGCATATCTTACATTCCCCTTATAGGCAATCTCTTCACCAAGCAGGAGAGGCAGAGGGAGAAGGTTGATCTCATGGTCTTTCTCACTCCCAGGATAATAGAGACGCCCAATCAGGCGACGGAAGCCACCATAGAAGTGACTACCGGTTCTCAGGGGCTCAGTACCGGCGAAACCCAGACGATCATGAATAACTACGAGCAATTCATCAAGTCGAACAGTCAAGAGGGCGTCAGCCACGAGACAATAAATATGGTCGAGCCTCCGGCCGGCGAGAAACAGGAAGAACCATCCAAATAGCCGGCGAGCGGACCAGGGGAGACGAGATGGAGACCACTATCGCGAGCACAAACAGGCTTCCGGCGGCAGAGTTGGTAATGGAGCTGATCCCCAGAGGCGTCAGTATAGACGCGCTTCGCGAGAAGGGCATCCTTCCGATAGAACTGCGAGGCGGCACGCTCACGGTGGCTGTTTCGAGTCTTTCTTCCCTTCCCGACGCTCAGTTGCTTGCCGTCGGCGCTGGCAAGACCGCGCAGGTGACGATCTTTCCAGAGAACCAGATCAACGGATTGATCCGCTCTCTATACGATCTTAAGAGCGGCGTGGCCGAGGATACGCTGAACGCGATAGAGTCCGTTGACGATCTCTCTCAGCTAGCGAGACAGGAGGTCTTGAGCGACACGGTGGACGCCCCAGTCATAAGGCTGGTGAACGGCGTGTTGCTTGAGGCGGTCAAGGATCGCGCGACGGATATTCACCTCGAACCGTTTGAGGACAAGCTGCTTGTGAGATACAGGGTGGACGGTGTGCTAGGCGACCGGTATGAGCTCACCAAAGGGCACCAGTCGCCTGTGACGAGCCGTATAAAGGTCATGGCAAAGATGGACATCGCCGAGAGATTTGTCCCGCAGGATGGGAGAATAGGAATAGCGCTTGGCGACAGGGCGATCGACATTCGTGTCAGCTCATTGCCCACGCAGCATGGAGAGCGAATGGTGATGCGCATCCTTGACAAGGCAAGGGGGCTCCTGACGCTAGAGGACCTTGGAATGGCCGCGGAAGAGCAGGCTAAACTCGAAAACTTGATACGGTATCCTCATGGCATGATTCTGCTCACCGGCCCCACGGGTTCCGGAAAGAGCACGACGCTGTACGCCATACTTCAGGCGCTTGCCCGGCCGGAGGTGAATATCATAACGGTTGAGGACCCCATAGAATACGACCTCCCCGGAGTTGGACAGGTACAGGAGAATGAGAAGGCGGGAGTGACATTCGCCAGCGCGTTGCGTTCAATATTGAGGCAGGATCCTGATATAATCATGATAGGCGAGATGAGGGACTTCGAGACGGCACACATCGGAGTCCAGTCGTCGCTGACGGGACATCTGGTCCTGTCCACCCTTCATACGAACGACTCAGTCAGCGCGGTATCGAGATTGGTGGACATGGGGATAGCCCCATATCTGATATCCGGCTGTCTCTTGGGTGTCGTCGCTCAGCGGCTTGTGCGCAAAATCTGCCCCAGATGCAGGAAGGAGAAGCCCGCGTCAGCCGCCATGAGGAGATACGGGCTGGAGCGTGAATTCGAGGGAGAAGGCTGCGAGTTCTGCAATGGGTCGGGTTACAGGGGAAGGTTCGGCCTCTATGAACAGTTCGACATGACGCCGGACATTGCGGATGCTATCTCCAGAGGGGTTTCTTCCGTAGAACTCAAGGGTATGGCCAGGTCGAATGGAATGAGAAGCCTCATCGATCTCGGAGTTGCCAGCGTCGCGGCAGGCGAGACTACCGCGTTCGAGATGATCCGCGTGGTTGGAGAGGTTTAGCCGGTCTCATGCCATTCTTCAAGATTAAGGCATACGATTCGAAGGGCGACCTGAAGACACTTCGCAGGGAGTCCAACACGGAGGATGAGCTGTTGAGGTCGCTGAGCCTCGAAGGCTATGTTCCGGTCTCTTTTGTAGTTGAGAAGAGCAGGCGCTCCTCTTCCTCAGCCGCCGCGAAGCCGCTCAAACTCACCGACCAGCACCTCTTTTGCACTATGCTGTCCGCCTTTCTGCAGGGGGGGCTCTCTATGACTGAAGTGCTTGGTCTGTTGCAGAGTCAGACGAGAGACAAACGTCTTCAACCCCTCTTCGGAGAGTTGAAGGATCTGGTGGAATCGGGCAGATCACTCGCCCAGTCCATGAGGACACAGGGAGTATTCAGGGAGTCTCTGGTGGGTATGATCGAGTCCGGAGAACGGTCGTCGTCGCTTCCCAACATCCTCGACAAGGCCGCCGAACTCCTGCAGAGCGAGATCTCCCTCAGGCAGAAGCTCCGGTCCGCATTGACATACCCTATCTTTATGCTCATAGTCGGAGTCGGCGTAGTCGCGTTTCTTCTGGCATACGTCGTCCCGCAGCTCACCGGAATAGTCGTATCATCGGGCAAGGAACTTCCACTCATAACGCGCGCGCTGCTCAGTGTCTCGTATGCCGTGAGGGTTGGCGCCTTGCCCGCGATCTTGATCGGCCTGCTCGTCTATATTCAGTTGAGGCGGAGGGGAAAGAAAATCTCAATCCCACTGTTTGGAGGAATACGGAACATGCTTACCATGTCGCTGATATTCTCTCAACTGTCAACTCTCATCAGATCAGGCATCCCTCTCGTCCAGGCATTAGAGCTCTCAGAACCCCTGGATACGCAGAAGGGAAGGATAAAATTCCTAGCCGAAGAGGTTCGGAAGGGTTATCGTTTTTCCCAGAGCCTCGAACGGCAGGGTACTTTCTCAGAGGACGCCATAGCAATAGTCCGCATCGGAGAGGTCGGCGGAAATCTGCCGGACTGCCTCGAAAGGGTAGCGGTCAACTTGTGGACGTTCGCTCAGCTCTCCATGCAAAAATGGTCCAGCCTCGCCGAACCGATCATTATCATCGTAATGGGCGTGATCGTCGGCTTTGTCATCATGGCGGTCTTAGTCCCCATATTCAGCCTGTCGGAGCTGTCCGGACTCTAGCGGGCAAGCTTCGCGCTCAAAACTCACGAACGTCATCAAGCCTGTATGGCGAAGCGAATTCAGATTGTGTCGCGAATGATATCCTTCTCAACTATCCACAGCTTCATACCAGGCTTAATATATTTACAGAGTTCCACAATATCTTTGTTGTAAAGCCGAACGCATCCGTGGGTCACACGCTGACCGACCGAACGCGGGGCATTTGTGCCATGTATCGCTATCTGCCACGGGTTGTAGAAGGATATCAGCTTCGCTCCATAGGCGCCCTTCTGTGGTTCGCCGGGCTCGCCGAACCACTGCGGATCGTATACGAGTTCGGTCGCGTCCTCGACCACCCTCCAGATCTTAAACACGCCGGCTGGCGTAATCAGGTCGGTGCGCGTTTTTTTCTTTCCCTTTCCCTTGCCTATCGCTATCGGATAATTTTTCAGCACTTCGCCGCTCCCCTTGCACAGATATATGCGGAGCTTGTTTTTGTCTATTTTGACCCACATCTCGCCCTCTTTTGGGGAAAACTCCCTGTTAGCGGCCTCAGCGTTCTTCTCGATACTCGCGGCGAGCGCAAACGAGAAGAGAAACACAATCATAAGCACGGTATATTTCATGCTAACCCAACGCAACTTTTCTCCTCCTCCATATCACTATAATTTTGATGTTGTTAGCGTTCATCGCCGCACCCAACAGCCGCCTTTACCTTACGTCATAATCGACGGCATATATTATGGCTTGCAAAAAACGCGCAACACCTATATATTATCATATGAGGGGTTGATTTTAAAAGCGCAAGCTCCTTGCTGCTCTATTAAGAATGTTTCCTGTTACTGATATTTATGGGACGTGCCTTTGTATTTGTTCGCGAGACAAGGGGTAGCTGATTATGGAGGTTCTCAAAATTTCATCCGGTTCAAAGCCAAAGCTGGCTGCCGGCGCTATTGCGTCCATACTGAGGAATAGCGACAGCGTGGATGTGCGCGCGATAGGCGCCGGAGCTGTCAATCAAGCCGTGAAGTCCATCGCGATAGCTAGGAGTTACGTTGTGGCAGACGGAATTGAACTTGTCTGCGCTCCGGCGTTTATCAAAATTCTCGTTGGAGATGAGGAAAAAACAGCTATAAAATTTCACGTATATTCCGCAAACAGGGGACCTCAAATAAGCGCTGATTGAATCGTCGGAAGAGGGGAAGATTATGGAAGCGATAAAGGCGCCGAGAGGTACGCGCGACGTACTGGGCGACGAATCATGGAAGTGGGCGCACGTTCTGGATGTCTGCCGCGATGTTGCCCGTGACTTTGGCTACAGCGAGGTGTTGCTGCCCATCTTCGAGCACACCGAGCTGTTCTCCCGGGGTATCGGCGATACTACCGATATCGTCGAGAAGGAGATGTACACGTTTATCGACAGGGGCGGCCGCAGCATAACCCTGAGGCCTGAGCTGACAGCGTCGATGGTGCGGTCTTATCTTGAACACGGCATGGCTCATCAGCCGCAGCCTGTAAAACTGTGGGGACATGGGCCGATGTTCCGTTATGAACGGCCTCAGAAGGGGCGCTACAGGCAGTTCCAACAGGTCGATTTCGAGACGCTGGGAGCGGCGAACCCGCTTGCGGACGTCGAGACCATAGACACTTCAATCGAGCTGTACAGAAGGCTTGGGATCTCCAACCTTCAGGTGCTCATAAACTCCGTCGGATGCCCTAAGTGCAGGCCGGTCTACCGTTCCGCCCTTCAGAATTTTTTAGGCGACAGGCTGCGCGACTTCTGCGAGACGTGCCAGGACAGATTCGAGCGCAACCCGCTTCGAGTGCTCGACTGCAAGAAGCCTGGGTGCAGGGAGCTGACTGAATCGGCTCCTCTGGTGCTTGATTCGCTCTGTGACGACTGCCGCGTTCACTTTGACACGGTTGTGACAGGGCTCTCCCGCATAGGCGCGAACTTTAGAACCGACAACAGACTTGTCCGAGGTCTCGACTACTACACGAAGACAGCCTACGAAATCCTGGCTGGGGAGCTTGGGGCCCAGAACGCGGTATGCGGCGGCGGCCGTTATGACAACCTGGCCGAGGCTATTGGAG
Source organism: Synergistaceae bacterium (assembly GCA_031268885.1). Lineage (GTDB taxonomy): Bacteria > Synergistota > Synergistia > Synergistales > Synergistaceae > JAIRWR01. Next base: position 6,837 of record JAIRWR010000036.1, on the reverse strand, counting down.
GGCCGAACGTTCCAGGCGTCGGCTTTGCATCCGGGATCGAGCGGATTGTTCTGACCATGGAAGGACAGGGGGCATATCCGGGGGAGAGGCCGGCGACGGATGTCTATGTCATTGCGGTATCCTCCGACGCGAGCCTGGAAGCTGTCTCACTGGTCCATGAAATTCGCTCGGTGGGAATATCCGCCGACATGGATTACATGAACCGTGCGTTGAAGGCTCAGATGAAACAAGCCTCGTCAGTCGGCGCTAAATTCGCCTGCATAATCGGTTCGGACGAGATGAAGTCTGGGATGGTTGGATTTAAGAACATGGCAAGCGGCGATCAGGAATTGATTCCTCGCGATGAAGTTCTGGTCAGGCTGACTGCGTGAAGGGGCGAGGAGATGACGGTGTCTGTTTTCTCAGATGAATGGAAGAGGACCTTATACTGCGGCGAGCCGAGATGCGGACACGCTGGGCAGAGCGTTGTACTGAACGGTTGGCTTCGCGCGCGCCGCGACCTTGGCGGAATTATCTTCGTGGAGCTCTGGGACCACACGGGAGTTGTCCAGATAGTCTTCAACCCCGAGATCATCCCCGAGACGCACGCGCGCGCAAAGGACCTGCGCGGCGAATATGTCCTCGCCGTCAAGGGAACCATGCGCGTTCGGCCGGATGGGACTGAAAACCCTGACCTGAACACCGGCGGCGTCGAGCTCCTGGCGGAGGATTTCCTGCTGCTCTCGCCGTCGAAGCTGCCTCCCTTCGACCCCGACGAAGCCGAACGCGTGAATGAGGATCTCCGCATGAAGCACCGCTACATCGACCTCAGGCGCGGCGATATGCAGCGCAATCTCCGAATCCGGCATGAGATAGCGAAGTTCACGCGTGACTACTTCGATAAGAACGGTTTTCTGGAGGTGGATACGCCCATCCTGACCAAATCAACTCCTGAGGGCGCGCGCGATTATCTGGTACCGAGCAGGGTCAACCCAGGTGATTTTTACGCGCTGCCGCAGTCCCCTCAGCTCTTCAAGCAGATCCTGATGATAAGCGGGTGTGACAGATATATTCAGATAGCGAAGTGTTTTCGCGACGAAGACCTGCGAGCCGACAGGCAGCCCGAGTTCACCCAGATAGATGTGGAGATGAGCTTTATAACGGAGGATGACATTATCGGCTTGATAGAGCCTTTCATCGCTGGCGTCTTCAGCGAGACGGCCAATGCGGAGATACCCCTTCCAATACCGCGAGTTACATGGAAGGAGGCCATCGAGCGCTTCGGCAGCGACAAACCGGACATGCGGATTGAAATGGAGATAGCCGATGTCACCGGCATCTTTGCAAGCGGAGAGAACCCATTCTCCGAGACTGTCGGCAGCGGCGGAGCCGTAAAGGGACTTCTGGTTCCGGGCGGAGGGTCCCTCTCCCGCAAGGAGATTGCCGAGTTCGAAGCTCGGGCGATGGAGCTGGGAAGCGCGGGCATGGCCAACTTTCAGATAAAGGACGGAGCGCTTCGCGGGCCTCTGGTCAAGTTTCTGTCTGGTGACGCGCAATCCAGGCTTATCGAACTCTCCGGCCTGACGCCGGAGAGCATATTCTTCATAATGGCGGACAAGAAGTGGACGCGAGCATGTGAGCTGCTGGGACAGATTCGGCTGGAGATAGCCCGTGCCCGCGGATTGGTCGGCGGCGGTTGGAAGTTCCTCTGGGTCACGGAGTTTCCGCTGTTTGAGTGGGACGACGAAGTGAAGCGATGGTCGCCGGTTCACCACCCCTTCACCGCCCCTATGAACGAGGACATCGAGTATCTCAAGTCCGATCCCGGACGGGCGCGCTCGCGCGCGTACGATCTGGTGCTGAATGGAGTAGAGCTTGGGGGCGGTTCCATAAGGATACACGACCCCAAGACGCAGTCGTTGATCTTCGACGCGCTGAATATCTCTCCAGAGCTGGCGCGCGAGAGATTTGGATTCCTGTTGGATGCGCTCTCCTTCGGCACTCCCCCTCACGGCGGGATCGCCTTTGGCCTCGACAGGCTTGTCATGATGATCTGCGGGGCAAAGTCCATTCGCGACGTGATGGCCTTTCCAAAGAACCAAAAGGCGCAGTGTCCGATGACCGGCGCTCCATCCGCCGTAGATAAATCCCAGGTCGAACAGTTGTACATACTCTCGACCGCCCCGGAGAAAGACGGCGCGTAATTCACGGTTAAGACTATATTTTTTGAGGAGGTTTTCGTATGGGAAGGCTGCAGTATCTCGGTCACTCCGCGTTTTATCTTGAAGGCAGCGGAATAAGGGCGTTAATCGACCCGTTCCTCTCGGGAAACCCGAGCGCGTCGGAGGATCCCGGCGTTCGTTCGGACCTGAACTACATCTTCGTCTCTCACGCTCATGGGGATCATCTCGGCGACACGGTCGCTATCGCGGAGCGTACCGGGGCCACCGTCATCGCGACTAACGAACTCGCGACCTGGCTCGGGGGCAAGGGGTTGAATGCCGAGGGGATGCACATCGGGGGGAGGTCGAAGTTTCCGTTCGGCCGCGTGAAACTGACGCCGGCATTTCACGGTTCGTCGGTCTTTGAAGGGGGAAAGATGATTTACTCCGACATACCGTGCGGATTTCTCATCGAGGTTGACGGCAAGAAGATCTATCATGCCGGCGACACAGGGCTGACGGTGGAGATGACCCTCCTTGAGGCAGAGGGAGTGGAGATAGCGCTGTTGCCGATCGGCGGATACTATGTGATGGACATCGACGACGCGGTGCGGGCCGTAGGCTTTATCAAACCCCGAAGGGTCGTTCCGATGCACTACAACACCTTTCCGCCGATAAAGGCGGATCCCCAGGACTTCGCCGCCAAGGCGGTGAACCTGGCGCTGGTCACGATTATGAAACCGGGAGAGAGTCTGACGTTTTAAGGAATAGCCGATTATCGTTATTCGATCCGAGATCAGGTGATGCCGGCAAAGGGGTGGAGTAAACAGATGACCGAAATGCAACGCGGGTTTAGATGCAAAATAGACGACCACTTCAACTCCGCAAGTGGAATCACGGTTTCTATATCGGCAACAGGCGATAGCGAGTATGATTCATGCTGCTTTGGCGTAGATTCTTCCGATAAACTCTCTGATGAGAGCTATATGGTCTTTTTTAATCAGACTACATCGCCTAACCGGGAGATTATTTTAAGCGGAAGCGGCGCTAACACGTCATATAGTGTGGACCTCACAAAACTCCCGGATAAAATCCAGAAGTTAGTGTTTACTTTGAGCATTGATGGGAGCGGAGTGATGAACCAGATAAAGCAGTTCACCGTGAAGGTCTCCCAAGAGGGCAAAACACTTATGCTCAACCTCGACGGTTCACACTTCCAGAGTGAGCGCGCCGTAATCGCTGTAGAAATTTACCGTAAAGACGTATGGCGGCTCAATGCTGTTGCCAGTGGGTTCAACGGCGGGTTGTCCGAATTGCTGAAACATTATGGCGGAGAAGAGGTCGCTCCCGCCGCGTCCGCGTCTTCGCCGCCAGCGCCAACTAAGGTGTCGCTTGAAAAGCGTCTCGAAAAAGAAGCGCCGCAGTTAGTTTCGCTTGCAAAGCCATTAAAGATTTCGCTTGAAAAACATAATTTAACTGAAGTTATCGCGCAGGTGGCCTTACTGATTGATATTTCAGGTTCGATGTCATCATCCTTTAGCAGTGGGATAGTACAACGAGTTATCGACAAGATCGTCCCTCTCGCAATGCAATTCGATGATAATGGTGAATTTGAACTGTGGTATTTCGGGAGTAGTTGTAAACGAATGGATTCCGTAACTACAAAAAATTATCAACAAGCAACCCTGAATTGGAAGAAGATAATGTCCAGCTGCGGAGGCGGAACAAATCTCTTTCCAGCGATTAAAGAGGTAGTTGAGGAATACAAACATGGCAACTTGCCCGCGTATGTTCTCTGCATAACGGACGGCGGAACAAGTAACGGCAAACAAGTAAAAGACCTAATTAAGAGCGCGTCGTCCTATCCGATTTTCTGGCAGTTCATCGGCATCGGTGGAAGTTCTTATGGCATATTAGAGGATCTGGATACAATGACTGGCCGGAAAGTCGATAACGCGAATTTCTTTGCTCTTGATGATATTGACCGCATCGATAACGCGATTCTCTATTCCCGCATGCTGTCAGAGTTTCCGCAATGGCTCAAAGAAGCAAAGCGCGCGAGTATACTTACATAACTCACAGCTCACAACCGGTAGCGAGGCTCCGGGGCTGGGCAGTCCCGACTCATGGACGTACAAGAGCGATTATTACCCGCGCCCCAGAGCGTTCAATCATGAATAATGCCGGGCAGTGGCCCGGCTTTCTAGTATTTCAGACCAAATATCGGGTGAAAGAAACGCTCATCGTGCAGATATTCAGCCTGTTTTTCAAGAGCCTCCCTGGCCGCGTCTCCAATGTGAACCACAAGCGATGAAGTCAGAATGTGAATCATGAATACAGCGCCGATTATGCTGCTTCCAAAGGTTGGACTCGCCGCCGATACAAAGAACGACAGGTCCGCATAGCGGCAGACCGGAGCCGCTGGGCTGTCCGTAATTGTTACCACGCGCGCGCCTCGCTTGCGTCCTTCCTCCACAGCCTCCGTTACGTCAATCGAATAGCTCGGCATTTCGCATACAATAATGAGACTGCCGTCGCAAATAGCGCGCGCCTGCTCCACAAGGGATAAGCTGCCTCTTTTGACGAGAATTGCCGGGAGGCCCATCACGCAGAACCTCGTGTGCGCCAGTTCCATGACAAGCGATGATATCCCCCAGCCAACCATTGCGGAACTTCGCGCCGACTTCACCAATTTACAGAATTCATCGACCTTGCTGATGTCAAACTGAGTCCACGTATCCTCGATATTCGCGTGTTCTGTCTGGAGTATTTTGTGAGGAAGTTCCTCCTTCATGCCGACGGCTTTTGTTAGCATCGCGGCTGGATTGACCTGCTCAAGTATCGCGTTTTGCAGGCACTCCTTGAGGTCGGAGTACCCTTTAAAGCCGAGAAATCTGGCAACTCGAACCAATTGAGCCTTTGAGACATTCAACTCGTCGGCTACTTCGCCTATGGACTTGAACGCCGCTTCCCTCATGTTCGTGAGGAGGTATTCGGTAACTCTCCTTGCCTTGTTCGGCATGGTAGATATCTTTTGCAACATCATACTCTGCAAATCCGAGCCATCCATCACGTATCTCCCCCAGTATCATTATAAATTTAATCAGAACTAAATATAATTTTAACCTTTAGTAGGTTGAAATGTCAATCGGTTCACAAATGCCCTCAAATCACAGGCTGGATGTCTGACAACAGCGTTGAATCCTGTAATAGAGTCATATCACGCAAGATCGAACTTTCACCCATTTGTACCTTGGCCTTCTATATAGAGCATGTTTTGATTGACCGGAGTGGAGATTTGGGTGGCCATGAATATCTTGACGTTTTCGACATCGCTATCAGCGATCTCTCACAGATCGAAGAGTCAAGTTTGAATTTATTTGTGCTGATACTATTTATACGGGAGAGGAGCGGTTTTAGTTGGCTTTGAACGTCCTCAGGAAAAATACATGCCATATAGAACCAACAAGACATTCAGTAAGGTTACACGTCCAAATTCTCCACTTCTTCACGGGTCAAACCAGTATCTTCAATGATTTCATCAATTGGTCTGTTGCGTTTAAGCATATTACTGGCTATGGCTAATGCTTTTCTTTGTTCTCCTCTGTCCTCAGCAGTGGCTAAATTGGACTGCATATCGGTCTGAAACATCCTGCGGCTGCGGTATACCGCGCGTTCCTGTTCATCTTTGCTTACGCTCATTAACAGATTCCCGGCCATCTGCAACGCCTCCTTCGAGTCAATGACCTTGTTGACGGCTTCTCGGTACTCCGGGACATTGGCGTATTGAAGGAACAACGCCCATTTTTCCAAGTCCGTCATGTCGTCAACGGATTTTCTTATTATATCGCCGAGTTTGCTCAATTCCACATATATTACATGAATAGCGTCTGACAGCAACTCATTGTTGGTATCGTGACGCACGGAAAACGAGTTTGCGTAATCCGGCAGATTCGGGAAAACGGTATAGGAGCAAAACGTCACCTGATAAGTCTGGGCCAGTCTATCGTATCTCCGCAATCCTTTCGAGGGTTGCGAAGAGTGCAGATCGCACAGGTAGTAGATGCTCTTTCCCTTGAGATTCTTGTGTCCGCCGTCTGAATCTTCTTCGATACGGCTCGCTTGGCATCTCTAAATTGACCTGAGAGCCGTCGTCGATTTTGCAGTTCACATCCAAGCGCTCAGCTTTTTCATCGGTGTCCCAAAGCGGAAGCTCGTTGTTACGCACGGTTACGTCGACAACGGGGCGCTTTATCGTCGCTGAGATCAAGTCCATCAGCGCCGGTTTGCCCTCCGGTGAGGTCAAGAGCAGCTTAAAAATCCGGTCGTCAGACGGCGGAAGTATATCAATGTCCATTGGCAGAAGGCCCATATAACTTGTCTCCCTTCGGCAATGCATCTGTCTTTAATATACCACTCTTCAGCAAACATTGTAACGTATCGGCTGATTATCTTCAAACATGAGAAGCCTGAGAGGAGCAGTTTTAGCTGGCTGAGAACAGCCTCGCAAAAGATATTCACAGAAGCGAGTATGTCTCAGTTTTTGAGACGCGATTTTTTTATGCAGTTTCAGAAACGGCCGTATTTGGGCATACTGCAAATAATTCGTCCCAGGATGGATTCAAGAGGCGATCCCGACCTACCGAATGCGGCACGATATTTACAAACTTTGAACTCTCAAGTACGCCGGGTGCAC
>JAIRWR010000023.1 GCA_031268885.1 Synergistaceae bacterium | reverse complement strand
CTCCCAGGGCAGATACAGAATTACGTTCGCCCACCCAAACCGTCGAAATTATTTTTTCAAGGTGCAAAACGGAGCATAGTTTTTCTTTTTAAGACAAAAACAACAGCGCGGCACCCTAGCCAAGCACTACATCGAAAGGCTGTTCAAATTACTGGAGTCATGCGCTTAACTTTAACAATTATGATTATATACTTATGAAGATATGAGGAGTCAAGTCAAAAAAACCCGAAAAATCGGGTTAAGTTTACTTGACAAAAATGATAAAACAAGCTTAGCGTGTTCGTGTATAACTGGAGAGTTCAAAGTTCTTGCACCAAGAAGTGTAGGGAGGGAGGATATTTGCTTCTGATGGCTGATACAACTATTCACAGAGGTGTCACAGAAGAGAGTACGTTACAAATTTTTGCAGGAGGATTTTTATGAAGTTTCTGAGAATGAGTGAATTTAGGCATACTGCAAATAATTCGTTCCAGGATGGATTCAAGAGGCGATCCCGACCTGCCGAATGCGGCATGATATTTACAAACTTTGAACTCTCAAGGTGTATAATAAGAGTTAATTAATTATAATTACTAGACTTTAGAGCCTCCGCATCTTGAAATAACTCTGATTCACTGGTATCAATGTTTCAGACCATACCGAGGCCTGTTGTCACGAACCCTTGCTGTTGCTGATTTCCATGAGTTAATTCTAAGGTCGAGTTATAATTATAGAATTGAGGGAATGGAAAATGTCAAAAGAAACTCTGAAACAAGTTATGAGGTTTGTAGCTCTGCGCATGTTAGGTGTGAATGAGAAACAAGCGCAAGAATTAAACAAGGCTGCCGACGAAGCGCCGTTGAGAATATTAGAAGGTGATCGGAGACAAATGCTAGTGGAATTGCCTCAGCCAGGTTTTTTTGAGATGGGGTTGCAGTTCCTGTTTACGGAAGATCATTTAAAAAACATGCTGAAATATCTCACCAAAGAAAAAAGGCGCGAAGGACTGTACGTAGAAGATGGCGAAGGGTTGTCCTTGGAAGAAAAATTTAATTTATTATTACAATCATGTATACAAGATGATAAATCTCAGTATTCCCTTGCCATGAAAACCATCATGGAATTACGGAGAATAGCGCGTGAAGGAAATCCCGATACACAAATTATGAAAATACATCCGGAGGATTGGATGGAAAAGAATTTGGATTTCAAGGGAATAATTCTTCACGGTGACGGTAAGACCAGTTATATTAAAAAAATGGGTAAGCTTACAATTGATGGCATAGAGTTTAAATATGATTATGCGAGAAGCCGCAATGAAAAATATGAGACCATCAAATCAAAAGACATATTAAAATACTATATGTATAAAGTTTGCGAGATCATTGGCTGGTTCAACTTCCTGCATGCCATGAAAACAGACAAACAAGTGTGGAACGGACAAAACTTGCATGTTTACGGATTCAGCTACACCAGCAGGGATGACGAGAGTAAGGCTACATTTGAAATATCTGTGGATGAGGGGAGATATGTTTCTCACTTAGGTACAAACTTTGGAATTTTGCAGGACCCACAAAAGTGGATAGACTGTTTTAGCTCTTCTGAAAAACGGAAAACCTTTCTTAATGATTTAACGGAGCTTTATGGGGAAAAGAAAGACTGTTTAAAATATGATTTTGACATAAGCAGCATTGAGGAATCACTTAGTTTTATAAAAGGATGGAATTCTGAATCATATAAAATAAATGATGATGAGCTTGTTGAATATATGCGCAGCAACATTGATAATGAAATACAAAACAAAAAAGACCTGCAAAACAGTTTTATGGCTAATTTATTATCCGTTAATATCACTTACTTGACGAAGGATAGGAAATATATCCTCATACAGGAACGCGGGGATTCCAGCGGACACTTGAGTGATGTTGGCTACCAGACATCGGCAGCCGGTTTTGTGGCAAAAGATAAGATGTCAAAAGATGGGCCGTCTGATAAAGTTAACCCTGGACTTGTAAAGATAAATAGTTTTAAAGTTGTCGATGGCGCATTAAAAGCCGAAACACTGGAAGAAACGGGCTTGGATGACAAAAAAATAATAGAATACAATATCATTGGGTTGGTAAGGGATACGAGCAATTACGAGGTTGGGTTAATGGGTTTCGGGCTGATTGACGCTAAAGTCAAGAATGAAGAAGACGTATATAACGTGATACGCCCGGCGCTTGAATTTGGCAGCGCAGAAGTAAAAGGCTTTGTTGTAATACCATTTACGTTGAAAGATGTGATCAGATTTTTTTTGCATGAGGGATCAATTCGGATAAACGCCGACAAAAAACTAGTATATTCCCCTTGGAGCAATTTCATGCCCTTGGGGGCTGCGTCAGTTATCTTTGCCCTTGTACACGAATTCTCATGGGATGAGTTGATCAAAGCATGGGATGAGGAACGTTGGTGGTACATGTATATGAGCATAAATGGAAGATGCGGAGTCCCTGCCGTGAGTTTTCCTGCAAAATGGAGAAAGTTTTATGATGATCAGAGAGCCAGTTTTTATTCAGAAGAAGAATGCGATAATCGCGCAAATAATATTTTAAAACATTTCAAGGCTATCTCAACGGGTGGCAAAAATTGAACTTAGCCGCCTTTATACAAGCATTGCATTTCCAAATCCATGATCGGGTTCGCGCCGAACTTATGGACAGAACAGTTGAATATTTAACATATACAGCCTCCTTCGGCGCTGGCGATATCAGCTATAGGATAGACGTCAGCGCGGAAAAAATTATTGATGAATACTTCCTTGCAAACCCGCTTCCTGGTGGAGCTGTTGTCATAAGCGAAGGGCTTGGAATAAAAACTTACCCAGCAGTCATGAACCCGAATGAGGCGCGTTACCGAATAATAATAGATCCTCTCGACGGTACGCGCGAGATTATGTACGACAAACGGAGCTGCTGGATTTTAACAGGGATCGCGCCTAACATGGGCGCCGCTACAAACCTTCAAGACATATTCCTGTCCGTGCAAACTGAAATTCCCCCGACTATTCAAATTCATTCACGCGTGCTCGTCGCGGAGAAGGGGAAAGGCGCGAACCAATCGATATGGGATGTCAAAAACCGCGCGTTGATACACGGTAATGTCCCATTGCAAACCAGCCGCGCCAAAGATTTGAGGCACGGCTTCGCGGTATTCGCGAATTTTTTTCCAGGGATGAAGGAGTCCATCTCAAAGATAGAGGAATCTGTCTTGCGGAAACACATCGGTGATATCGTCCAAAATGACGCGGCTGTATTCACTGATCAATATATAAGCTCAGCAGGACAGCTGTATCTGCTTGCGGCAGGGAAATACCGCTTCGTGGCGGATTTAAGAGGGATTATAGGCGATAAACGAACCTCGGCTGGAGAAACTTTTTCTCTCTGCTGCCACCCTTATGACCTGTCCGCATATTTAATATTTACCGAGGCAGGGGGAGTCCTTACTGACATCAGCGGCAAAGCGCCCGCTTATCCTCTTGACCTGGATACAAACTGTTCATGGCTGGCTTATTGCAACGAAGATCTGCGAACCGTACTGGCTCCGCTCATACATGAAGAGGTGGAAGAGCTTGAGTTTTATGAAAAGATCAGGACATGCGAAAAGCATTTCCTAATAGAGGATAAAAGCGAGATTATGCCCAATGGCGAGATACGCATACGTTCTATTATTGGAGATGGGGACGGTCTCGTTGTTAGCGTCGCGCCAAAGGGCGGTGCGTGGCAAAAAGCTCACCATCATAAATATACGACTGAGATAATCGTCGTCAAAGAAGGGCGGATAGCCATTTTAAATGGACAAGGAAATATAAAGATTATCAGCCGCGGTGACTACATTCATATCGACACAGGTTTGCGTCACAACGTATATATGTATCCCAATACGGTTACGTATACCCTAAAGTGTGGGACGATGGAGCGTAATGTGAATAATGATTGGCATCCTGACTACGAGTTGGATAAAATATGCGAGGGTTATGACGTGCATTACATGGAAGCATTGGAGTTGACCAAACGGGAATGATTAATTCCGTTTTTCTCCCGGCAAAACACAATCAACACAATAGGAGGGCACAGACCATGATCATAAGGCCGAGAAGACTGCGCCGAAGCAAGGCGATTCGCTCGATGATATGCGAAACGAGGTTGTCCCAATCCATGCTCGTATACCCGATGTTCGTCAAGGAGGGGCACGGCATCGAGGAGGAGATAGCGCCCATGCCGGGACAGAAGCGGTTCAGCGTGGACCGGCTGCTGTACGCTGTCGAACGGGTTTTATCCGCCGGGGTAAGTTCTATCCTTCTCTTCGGCCTGCCCGAAAAGAAGGACTTCCTCGGAAGCGAGGCATACGCCAGCGACGGAATTATCCCCAAGGCGCTGAGGGAGTTGAAGCGCCGCTTCCCCGAGCTGCTCTGCGTAACGGACGTCTGCCTCTGCGAGTACACGGATCACGGACACTGCGGATGCCCCAGCGGCGGCGATGGGTATGTCGATAACGACACGAGCCTCCCCCTGCTCGCGAAGGCCGCTCTGAGCCACGCGAGGGCGGGGGCCGATGTCGTGGCTCCATCTGACATGATGGACGGCAGGGTCGCGGCGATACGCGCCGCTCTCGATGAGGACGGTTATGTGGATACCGCGATAATGTCCTACTCCGTGAAGTACGCGTCGGCGTTCTACGGCCCGTTCAGGGAGGCTGCGGATTCGGCCCCGGCGTTCGGCGACAGGAGAACATATCAGATGGACCCTCGTAATAGGAGGGAGGCGCTGAGAGAGATCGAACTCGACGCGGAGGAGGGAGCGGATATGGTGATGGTCAAGCCGGGGCTCCCCTACCTCGACATCCTGAGCGCCGCGCGGGATATAAGCCCCGTGCCCGTCGGCGCGTACTCTGTCAGCGGCGAGTATTCGATGATAAAGGCCGCGTCGGAGAGGGGCTGGATAGACGAGCGCAGGGTCGTCTGCGAAACCGCGTTCTCACTCGTCCGCGCGGGCGCGGACATACTCATGACGTACCACGCGCCAGAACTCGCGGAGTGGCTCTCTAAGGGCGAGATCGAGTTTTGATATCGGGCGCGGTCAGCTCGATAGTCGCCGCGGTCTTCCTCGACGCGGTCCTCGGGGATCCCCCGGCCGTTCCGCACCCGGTTCGGCTAATCGGAGCGCTGATATCGTTTATCGAGGCAAGGATCTATCGCGAGAGCGGCAGGTTTCGCGGGGCTATCCTGACGATATCGGTCGTCGCTCTAGTCGCCGCTGCGGTTTGGGGCTCTCTCTCGGCCCTCTCCTTTTCACCGCTGTTGTCCGGCGTATTCGAGGTATATCTGCTGTACGCCGCGCTCGCGTGGCGGTCCCTCAAGGACGAGTCGCTTCCAGTGGCGGCCTGTCTGTGGAGAGGGGATGTAAACGGAGGAAGGCAAGCCCTCTCGCGGATAGTCGGCAGGGACACAAACGAGCTGGACGAGGCCGATATGGTCAGGGCGGCTGTGGAGACGGTCGGGGAGAACTCGATCGATGGAATATTCTCAGTCCTCTTTTACATGACGTTGGGGCTGTTGGCGGGCCAGCCGGCACTGTTCGCCTGGATATTCAAGGCCGTCAGCACCATGGACTCGATGATCGGCTACCGCAGCGACCGCTACCGCGACTTCGGATGGTTCGCGGCCAGGTGTGACGACGCGCTGAACTTCATTCCGGCGAGGCTTGGAACGGTCCTCCTGCTGATCGGAGGGGCGGTTTGCGGCCTTGTTGTGGACATGAAAGTCATTGCCGGAGTGCTCGGGGATCGGCTCAAGCACCCAAGCCCGAACAGCGCGCACGGGGAGAGCGCCATGGCGTGGCTGCTTGGGATATCGCTTGGCGGCGAGAGCCGGTACGGCGGAGTGACAGTCCGAAAGCCCGTCATCGGCCGAGGCGCTAGAACTCCGGTTCCTGAGGACATCATAGCGTCTCACAGGATTGTGGACGGCGGCGCGGCGGCGTATATGCTCGTGCTTGTGGCGGTGAACGCTCTGCTGTCCCTGAGATGAAGGAGGGTCTTCATATATGACGTCAGCCCGCGTTCGAACGGTAGACAAGATGTCCACGCCGAGTACGATAAACCCCCGGCTCAATCACTTTGACTCATGAATATGCCGCTGCACGGGGCCAACCCCCGCAATCTATACCGACTCTTCGGGATCGAGATGCCGGAGAGGGTTCTGGATTTTAGTACGAATACAAACGTTATCGAGTGGGGGGGCAGTTGGGATTTTCCGATAAAAGACAGACTGTCGAACTATCCGGACGGCGAGTGTTTGCGTGTTCGCGAGCTGATCGCGTCGGCCGAAGGCTGTTCTCCCGACAGTATACTTGTCACAAACGGCTCGAACGAGGGTATCTATCTGATAGCTTCATACTTTTCTGGCATGAGGGCGTCGTTTATGGACCCTCTCTACGGGGAGTACCGCAGGGCAGCCCAGGCTTACGGAGCCGTGGAGGTTCAAAGCGGCGAGAAGCCGGACGTGTCCTTCATCTGCAATCCGTGCAACCCCACCGGCGCTTACATTGAAAGGGACGATATGAGGGAGACCGTCAGTTCCAGCAGGGAGACGCTGTTCGTCGTGGATGAGGCGTACATAGACTTTCTGCGTTGCGGGCACAGGCCGCTCAGCCCTCTGGAGCACCCCAACCTGATCGTACTCAGGTCTCTGACGAAAATATACCACCTAAGTGGAGCTAGGATAGGTTATCTGCTCGCGCCGGATGAATGGATCCGCCGGCTCAAGGCCAGGCAGCCGAGCTGGAGCGTAAACTCGCTGGCCCAGGATGTCGCCGTCCGTTTTCTGGAAGACAGGGATTTCGTACGAAAGACAAGGTCATTCTACGCGGAGGAGACGCCGCGTTTTATCTCATCGCTGATCAACGCGGGGTTCGAGGTCGCCCCGTCGATGATGAACTTCTTTCTGGTCAGGGTTCAAAACGACATGGAGACCATAGCGGCCCTGATGAAGCGGGGAATCATCGTCAGGCATACCAGAAATTTCAAGGGGCTCGATGGAAGATTTGTACGCGTCGCCACGCGCGCGCCAGAGGATAACGACTATTTTGTTAAGTGTATCCGAGAGGAATCGCCGCCTGGTTTTCAGCGGTTAACACCTACTCCCGCAATAGGCTAGAGTGTCCTCAAACCACAGGTTGGGGTAATTGACAGTAGCGCTGAGCACGCCTGAAACCTAGGGTTTGGGCACTTGATTGGAACGATCGATATCAGCCGGGATTTACACGTTTGAATACCCTCCTCTCGTGAGTATTGGAATCTGAGGGGGGATTCCTCTTGACAGGCTTGGCTTCGCATATATAATTACTTAACTGAGTGACGTAAAAATAATACTTCCTGCCATGATCTGAAATTTACATTTACCTGAGGTTGTTGTACTGAAGAGAAGCGCTACTGGGATTGTCTGTCGTACGCATAAACAGTGTGATTGTTTTGCGCGTCGGGTTGAGAATACGCGGTCTCCAATAATTTATTATTGGAGGAAGTTCTTTCCAGTCCTCTTTATGTGAGTTCCACAACAGAACCCTAATCGAGAATCAGGAGGTAATGTCGATGGCTGTTTCCAATGATCAGATCGAAGAGACCAAGCGCGGCGAACCGGAATCTGGAATTGATTTCGATGAACTGATGCGCAAGTACGACACTGAATCACGCTTCAGGACGCCGCCGGGGTGGCAGCTCAAGCTCATTACGGTCCTATGCGTCGCTATGTCGTGTTTTCACTTCTACACGGCCGGACGCGGGCTTCTTCCTGCGCAGAAGCAGGGCGCTGTCCACCTGACATTCGTCCTAGTGATCGTCTTTCTTCTCTACCCGATGAAATCATCCATGTCTAAAAACTCCAAGATTCCGATATACGACTTCCTGCTCGCGGGACTGTCGGCAATCCCGCTCATCTATCTCGTACATCAGATAAACGTGATCGCCATGGAACGCTCCGGTCTGCCGACCACGATGGATATCGCCATGGGTTTTTTACTGATAGCGACTCTGCTGGAGGCGACCAGGCGAATTTCGAACCCGATTTTGCCCTGTCTTGCCATAGTCTCGCTGCTCTACTGTTTCTTTGGCAGGTACATGCCCGATATGCTCTCTCACAGAGGGTTTAGCATAAACAGGATAGTCAATCACATGTACCTTGGCACTGAGGGCATATTCGGCACCCCGCTGGAGGTGTCGTCCACGTTTGTCTTCATGTTCATCCTCTTTGGTTCGGTGTTGGAGAAGACGGGCATGGGCAAGTTCATCATCGACCTCTCAATGGCCCTGGCGGGTTGGTCCACTGGAGGCCCCGCGAAGGTCGCGGTGGTGGCGAGCGGCCTGATGGGGACGATATCGGGATCCTCGGTCGCTAACGTATGTACCACAGGCATGTTCACGATACCCCTCATGAAGAGCGTGGGCTACAAACCATCCTTCGCCGGCGCGGTGGAGGCGGTCGCCTCTACCGGAGGGCAGATAATGCCCCCCGTTATGGGAGCGGGCGCCTTTATCATGGCGCAGTTCCTCGGCGTGAGCTATTTGGAGGTGGCGCTTGCCGCGGTTGTCCCCGCCCTGCTTTACTACTTCGCGGTTCTCGTGCAGGTCCACTTCGAGGCAAAACGCCTCGGGCTCCAGGGATTGTCGCTCAGCCAGCTTCCAAAGATCGGTAGGCTTCTCAAGGAAAAAGGCTTCCTCCTGATACCGCTCGTAGCGATCATCTATCTGCTCGTAGCCGGGCGCACTCCGCTCTTCGCGGCTTTCGCCGGGATATGGGTGAGTTTTTTGCTCTCGTGGCTGAACAAAGAGACACGGCTTACGCCGGAACGCCTGATACAGGCCTTCGAGGCCGGCGCGAGAGGGGCGCTCTCGGTGGCGTGCGCGTGCGCGTGCGTCGGCATGGTCGTCGGGATGGGCACGCTGACGGGTCTCGCGCTGCGCATAGCCGGAGCCATCGTGACGCTCGCCGGCGGCAAGCTGATACTCACACTCTTTTTCACAATGTGCGCTTCGATACTTCTCGGGACTGGTCTGCCAACCACGGCTAACTTCATAGTGACGAGCACAATGGCGGCTCCGGCGCTGCTCAAGCTGGATGTCCCTCCGATGGCGGCGTATATGTTCGTATTCTACTTCGGCATAGCCGCCGACCTGACGCCGCCCGTGGCTCTCGCGGCCTACGCCGGAGCTGGAATCGCCGGCGCCGATCCCATGAAGACTGGCGGCACGGCGTTCAAACTCGCGTTGGCCGGTTTCATCGTGCCGTATATCTACGTCTATAACCCGATACTTCTCTTTATAGACGCGACGCCCGGCCCCATGATCCAGGCGATACTGACGGCGATGATAGGCGTCTTCCTGCTGGCGATGGCCACGATAGGACACTACAAGGCTCCGCTCCACTGGGCCGTTCGGCTAATCGCGCTTGTTGGAGCTCTCGGGCTGCTTGACCCGGGAACTTTGACCGACATTATAGGTCTCGCACTGCTCGGCGTGATATTCGTGATACAGACCATGGTGGCAAGGAAAATGGGTCCTTGGGTT
>JAIRWR010000125.1 GCA_031268885.1 Synergistaceae bacterium | reverse complement strand
GTAAAACACTTTCAGAACGTCTCAAAACTGAAAACGTTTTTGAGACCGCTCGAAATCGTTCCCTTCGACGGTGAAGCCGCCGAACGTTACGGGGATATTCGCGCTTCTCTCGAACTCGCAGGCAGGATCATCGGCGGAAACGATATGATGATCGCCGCGATCGTCCTGTCACGGGGCGGGGTTTTGATAACCAACAACACAAGAGAATTTTCGCGCGTCGAAAACCTTTCAGTCGAGAATTGGATCGGTTGACGTTCTCGGCTATTCAAAAATTTCTGTTGTCAAGGTGCGTAAAACCGTTTCAAGCAGGGAATAGCGTTGAAAGCCCTCGCTTTACTTATGGCTTTGGACCTGAGAATCAAGGCTCCAGTTATTGAATTTGAAACCGAATCCCCTTTGGGTCGCTTCGTTCGTTTGTTTCCAGCTTCCGTTATAAGGTTTTATAAGCGACCCAAGCGGAACCGAATGCTCGTATTTATAAACCTGTCCCGGATTTTGAAGGGAAGCCCCCGTGTATTTCACCGTGCCCCAGTCCGGTTTCGCCGCCGCCTCTCCGGCTAGCGAAAACAAGCAAACCGCCAGCATCAATGCCGTCAACGCGCGTTTCATAATTACCGACATTTTCTCCATCACTTCAATCACCCTTCCTTAATATGTATGTGTTTCATTGAAACCATCCGAACGCTCCGCGCAAAAACCGCGCGGAGTAAACGACTCACACGATTTGCTTTCGCAAATAGGTTCGCTGCTTATCATCAGCCGATATTCGCGGACACGAACCACCAGTGAATCAGCAGCAGAACGCCGTCGACGACGAGGAACCTGGACCACGAGCGACGCCTCAGCAGCGGCAGCATAAAGACTGTAATCACGGCGAGATATGCCAGCGTCGGCGCGGTTGTCGCCTCCGGGTTCGTCACATCGGTGGACAGCACAATGCCGCCGGGCAACTTCACAAGCGTGTAGATCACGCTCGCCGCGTAAACAGCGAATATCGCCCGGCCAATGTTGGAGAAGACGATACCCGCGCCCCGTTTTGCCTTGCGCGACACGTAACCGGCGATAGACCGCTCCGGCATATCGCGTCTCCGGGGGGACGGAATCGCCCCGGCTGGGAGAGGCGCGCCAATCCTGCCTTCCGAGCTTTGCGCGCCGTCTCCGCTCTGTCTTTTGAAATACATCGTGTCCATGAAATCGGTGACGAGTTTCACGTCGCGCGTCAACTGCGTCCGCGCTTCGAGCAGCGTCTTTCCTACCGCCTCGAAAGCGTTGTATCCGAGAGTGAGGAAGGCGTACATCGAATTGCCCCTGAAACAAAAAGTTACCGGCATGTTCACCGCGCTTTCCAACCAGTAAACGCCCTCTATCATCTGTGGCGTCAATACGGTCATCGCGGCGACGGGATCGGGGGAATAGACGTTGAACCGCTCGCCGAACTCCGCCAGTTCCGTCTCGATTTTTTGCCATCCTGCGCCCGGGACGCGCGCGCCGCCAAAATCTCTGCTCATCACGCGCACCTCGCCCTTGAAGGCGTCCGCGAAATCGAATTTCATAACTCTGCCCTTGAACACGTCACGCCTGCGCGTTACTTCTCTCGTGTTACCGTCGTCGTCGGTTTCAGTCTCCGTCCAGACTTCCTGTACATACAGGTCGCTCTGTCTGAAACGAGTCCCCCTGTAATCCGCTTCTATCAAATCGCTGCCGCCTATCGCGTCCGTATGCTCGAACACGCCGAGTCCGCGAATCTCGTCGCCTGGGAACCCTCCGGCATGATCATATTGAAGGTCATCGAAGGCTTTCGACAGCTCGGCTTTGACGAAATTCTCCTTGAAGCCCTCGTTATAGCGCGCTCTGAGCCGCGCCGACCACACAGCGAGGGGAAAGAACACGACCGCGCCGATGAACAGCGCGACGTAGTGGTTGGCAGCGCCCAGCGCAATCGCGCCGATGACGGCGGCAATTCCAAGGACGACGGACATGATCCGGGCGAACTTCGCCTTGTACCGCGTCATCTCCAATTCCATTGCTGTCGCGTCACCCCGCGCGGCCCGGATGCTCCTTATCTCGCGGCTCAGTTTCCACAACACCCAAACGCCCCAGACAAGACCGATTACGATGACGACTGGCGCTATGAAGTGCAAAACAACCAAGAACAAAACCCATAATATTTCCGTATCGATCACCTCCCTTCGTTACGTAACGCTGAATTTTAAATTCCCGGGCTCTGCCCGAACCCGTAAATGGACGCAGTCCTTTGAATTTGACTTTCAATTCAGAAATTCATCTTCACGTCCTGTTTTTTATGTTCTTCGGCCTCGAAAAATTCCTTCTGCCTTTGTCCCATCTGAGAGCCGACGATGCTCGCGGGCCACGACGCAAGCAACTGGTTGAAAGCGGATACGTTCATGTTGTAGATTCTCCGCGCGGCCTGCAAATGTTCCTCCACGTCGGAGACGGACATCTGAAGCTGTTTGTAATTTTCGCCGGCTTTCAATTCCGGGTAATTTTCGACCAGTACGTTCAGCCTTCCGGCCAATTCGTCCATTCGGGCGTTTGCCGCGCTTCGCTCCGCCATGCTCATTCCCTGCCGCAATTTCACGATATTGCCCAGCACTTCCGCCTCGTGCTTCGCGTAACCCTTGGTCACGTCGAGCATTTTGATCAGCGTGTCGTAACGTTTGGTCAAGGCCACTTCGATCCCCGAGTCGGACTCGGTTATCTTGACCGCGAGGCGGGCGAAGCGGTTTCTCGTCGATACGTACCACAGAATGACTCCCACGACTATTACGCCTATCACGACTGCCGCTGTCGTTCCGTTTTCCATGTCGCTCTACCTCCCTTCTTTGGCGGCTTGAACTTCAATTTGTATCGGGAATTGACAGCGGTTGAATGGATTCATCGACTTTATAGTCGCCGTCAACAGCAACCAAGCGACCCTCTGATAACGCATAGAATGTATCGCCGCTATCATCCGCGCCGTTGCTCCATTCATTCATAATGTAACTGCCAACAGTCAAATAGCCTCTATTGCGTGACCAAAACTCCTCCAACAATTTTGCTTCGCCATTTGTTATCGTGAATACGGCTATCAACGAGTAAAGAGGCTCTTCGCCGTCACCGCTGTCATCCGCAAACAGGAACAATTCGTCAACACCGTCAGAATCCATATCCCTGAGCAGATAGCGGTAGTCGGAAAGCGCGCATCCTCCGAGACCGGAACTTTCTTGAACGCCGTTCCACTTGTAGTCCTCGGTCGCGATTTGATTTTTTAAATCGTCAAACACGGACTGATATACCGCCAAATCGCCGTCTGCCGCCGATGACTGTTGGGCAGGCGCGCCACAAATGGCGAGGGTGAGCGTCAGTATCAGCGCAAGTTTCAGGATTAATGATTTTTTCATCTTATTCTTCCTCTCCGCCTTCTCTATCGTTTTGTATGATAAAAATTTCCTCGTACATGCCGGGGCTGACATTCAACGCGAGACAGGCGACGCGCCAGAGGCTTCGCGGCATTGCCATGTCGCTTGTGTCGATGATGGAGTCGGCGGTTGAACCGAGACCGTGTTCGGCGTACGGGGTTTTGAGCCAGTCGTAGATATTGTTCATCTGCTGAGCCAGGGAGTTCTCCGTCCACTCGGAGACGTCGTAGCCGAGTTCCTTGAATATCTCCAGCAATTGCGCCCCCATCTCCACGCGCTCGCTGTCGCTCCTCGGAACGTCGGGCGCGGTGTAGCCGTACCAGTCGCCCTCGCTCGAGAACATGAAGTTCGACAGCGCTTCGGCGTGTTTCTTGATGACGGCCGCCACCGCCTTGATATCCCTGTCGCCGTCCGGAGCGAAGGATTCGGCGTCGCCTTCGATCTTCTTCAGCCACGATCCGGCGCCTTTTCCGGTTTCGGTTTCTTTGACGCGCAGTGATGACGCCTGACGCTTCCATGTTCCATCGAGGGAGGGCGTATCCGCCGAAAGTGACAATTCATCTCCCCCGAACTCGGAGTGCTCGTAGATCGTCACCTCGTAACCCGGTCTCACCCGTATGGAACAAACGCTGTCGTTAGGCAATCCGAAACCGCCCCAGAGGTCATAATCGCCGACGTCATAAATTTTCCACTGTGCGCCGGTGTAGTTCTCACCGGTGTAAGCGACAGCGAAAACCTCATTCACGGCCCCCAAAGCGGGAAACGCGAAAACCGTCAGCATCAATAACGCCAACACGCCTTTCATATTTGACGACACTTTCCTTTTCATTCCAATCATCCTTTCTTTTTATCAGCCGCTTATGTCCTCGGCCCGGTTCATTCCGGTTCCTCGTTCCTCGAATTCAGCGTCTCTTCCTTATTCGCCCTCTCCCGGATATCCACCCGCTCTGTCAACCAGCACCATATCCATGAATTCGCTCGCCGAAATTCTGAATACCTCCCGCACCCCCTCTTCACGGAACAAAATAGCGTCCCCGTCAGTCGCGGCGGTATTGAAAACCTCGTCGTATTTCAAAATCCCGAAGCGTATCGTCCCGATGTTCGTTCATCGATTTCCCCTCCCTGTTTCAAGACAAAACCTCATCAGTTCCTACAGTGTGAGTTCCTGTGGACGTTTTCGATATATGATGTGAATTTGTTTCACGAAAAGAATAAACTGACTTCTATGGAATTGGAAATACCCCCCTTTGGGGTATTTTTTGACGGTCGCGCTCCGCAAAGATTTATATCTTTAATTTCAGGTCTCCACAGATAGATCAGCTTTTACTAAAAACTGGTTTTCGCAATCTCTATGCGGGAATGGACACCTAATTTTTCATAAATGGTTTTTGTGACGGTTTTCACCGTGTTCTCTGCTATAAAAAGTTTTTCCGCTATCTCCTTCGCTTGAAGCCCATCTTTAATGAGCAGGGCGATTTCCCGCTGACGTTTGGTAAGGACGGGTTTTATCCCCGCGAGAAACGTTTGAATCTTATTTATTCCCGCAGTCTGCCGTTCGCACAGAACGAGGAGTTCCATCATTTTTTCGCCGTAAGCGCTGCCGCCCCACGATTCCAACAACGGCGCGATATACTGGGCGTGTTCGGCGAAGGGAAGATATACTTCATCCGGTTTCTTTATGCTCTCTGTCTCGCACAGCCAGGATGGGAGGTCGTCCGTGTTCCCCAGCAGCATGTCCGTCTGCGCGCGGCAAAGATCGCCTATGCGCAGTATCGAGGTCTGGCCTGATTCGCTCACGTCTTTTACGATACTCTTCCGCGCCGCGTCGTATGCTCCGGCGTCGCCGCGCAGAATCGCGATACGCGCCAATATCAGCTCCGCGCACAGACAGTTGCCAGTCTGTCCCGCTTCGCGCGCCTCGTAAATCGCTTTGTGACACAGCGCCTCCGAAGCGCCGTCGTCGCCACGGAACAGCATGGCCTCCGCTTCCATCAGAAAGTCGCCGCCGCTCCCGCGCCCCTCCGTCAGTGCGAAATAATACCCGCATCCCTCGTACATCCCGGACAGTTCCTCGTCGAGCTTCCCCGGAGCCGAGTGGTACATGAAAAGCATGGAGGCGTTTCCGAACGTCCAGGGGTCGTTCAGAAGCGTTATCGGCCCGTTCGAACGCTGGATGCGTCACTCGGCGCTTTTAGAGCAAAAACAGCTTTCCGGCTGCGATTCCCATGACAGCTCCGATTATGACGTCGCTGGGATAGTGAAGATATAGGTACAGGCGCGAGAATGAAATCAGCAGCGCCAGTACGATGGAGGACATTCCGAGAAGTCCTCCCGTGTGGCTGATCGTCACGGCCGCTGCCACTGATGTCATGGTGTGACACGACGGAAAGGACGAATCTGACGGAAAGTTGATCCCTTGATGAGCGGACCCCGGCAGGTCACAGGGCCTCGTCCTGCGGAAGAGAGGTTTTAAGGCAAAATTGCCCACGACGGCGCAGATCAGAACACAAAAGAAGAGTGTCACGGCAGTGCCTCGCATATCGCTGCTCAGGACCATGAGGAGGAAATAGAAAAACCACACTGCGCCGCCATCTCCAAGGCGGGTAGCTATTGCCATCACTCTATCCATGCACCTTGTCCTAAGGTGTCTTTGGATCCACTCCAATATCGATAAGTCAAACTTTTTCAAACTAAACAACTCCGCAACCCTTTCACCTGTATGTCAACTTGTATGTTGATATTTTATCAGAATATTCACGTTCACCGCGCTAATTTATCAAGACCGCCGGGGTGTATTTGAAAAATTGAGCGAATCAATAGACTGAACCTTGGAGCGCGATTTGTCAAGGATGGTTTGCGTGTTGTTCGCGTGTTTGCGTATTGTTGTTCGCCTGTTGTTGCCCATTAGCGCGGAGTTGATCAAAATTCCACATGTTGTCTATAGCCATCGGCCTGTAGGTATCGTATAATTGTTATAAGCCTTCTACCGATGGCAACCTTCTTTCGTAGTGGAGTACTAAAGGATTATATACAAGGAGCCGCTGGTAGTTTTTTCTTCTCGTGGCAGGAGTTGAAGTGAACGACATACTGTATGGAGCTTTGAAGATGCGCCAACCGGAAGAGGGGACAGGGCCTCGCGTGAACGTGGATACCATCCTGCTGGCCGATTACGCGAGGTTTACGGTACGCGCGAGGGCGCTGGAGATGGGTTGCGCTCACGGCGCGATAAGCCTTATATTGGCCAAGCGCAGGCTTGCCTCGGCAAAATTCGCGGATTTCCCGCCCATCGACGGCATAGACATAAACCCGGAACTCATCGGCATGGCCAGGGAGAACGCCGTGTTAAACGGCCTCTCGGAGCACGTTTCGTTTGCGGTGGCCGACCTCAGGGAGCATAGGTCACTCTATCGGGCCGAAACTTACGACGCTGTGATAATGAACCCTCCGTATGACGAGCCAGGCAGAAGTAGGCGCAGCGCGAACGATTCGGTAGCGGCCGCGATGCACGGGGATCTTTGCACCCTCAGAGATGTCGTAGCGGCGGCGAAATACCTTCTGCGAAACTCGGGAAAGTTTTTCCTAGTAATAAGGGCTAAGAGGCTGGGGGAACTCTCCTTCATCCTGCACGAACACAATGTGAAGATCAAGAGGATGCGCGCCGTTCACCCAAAATCGGATAGGGCGGCGTCGGTTGTATTGGTCGAGGCTGTCCGCGCGTCTGGCGACGGCGTTACGGTGGAGCCGCCTCTGTTCATCTGTGGCGAGGATGGGAAGTATACCAGATCCCTGCTGGACGCGTACAGACTTTGACAAAGC
This sequence comes from Synergistaceae bacterium, assembly GCA_031268885.1. GTDB lineage: Bacteria > Synergistota > Synergistia > Synergistales > Synergistaceae > JAIRWR01. The sequence continues at coordinate 18,448 of JAIRWR010000125.1, read as the reverse complement.
CGGCTCGAGGTGACATAAATGTTCGAATTTAAAATAATCGCGGAGTGTCCCAGGACCCGGGCAAGGGCGGGCGAGTTCACAACGCCCCACGGGGTGGTTGAGACGCCGCTTTTTATGCCTGTTGGAACACAGGCAACGGTAAAGGCCATCTCCCCAAGGGAGTTGGAGGAGATTGGGGCAGGTATGATACTCGGCAATACGTATCACCTTCATCTGCGCCCAGGGTCCGAGATCATCAGGGACGCGGGGGGGCTTCACAGCTTCATGGGGTGGCATCATCCGATACTTACGGATAGCGGAGGGTTTCAGGTCTTCTCCCTGTCTTCATTGAGAAAGGTTACCGGCGAGGGGGTCGAGTTCCGCTCGCACATCGACGGCAGCAAGCGCTTCATGACCCCTGAGACATCCATTGATATCCAGCGCGACCTGGGCGCCGATATTGTCATGTGTTTCGACGAGTGCGTCTCCCTTCCCGTCGAGGAAGAGGCGTCTCGCCTGGCCATGGAGCGAACTCTGAAGTGGGCCGAACGGTGCGCTATGAGGCATTCCGGAGGTAACCAGGCTCTCTTTGGCATAGTTCAGGGCGCCCTGTTCGAGGACCAGAGGATTGAGTGCTCCCTCCATCTTGCCGGCATCGGCTTTCCAGGATACGCCATAGGCGGTCTCTCGGTTGGAGAGAGCCATGACGAGATGTACAGGATATTGGATATCCTCGAACCTGTTCTGCCCCGAGCCAAGCCGCGCTATCTCATGGGCGTCGGGCTTCCCGAAAACCTCGTCGAATCCGTCGCTCGCGGCATCGACATGTTCGACTGCGTACTGCCGACGAGAAATGGGCGCAATGGCAGCCTGCTCACTCCCACGGGCAGGCTGAACATCAAAAACGCCGAGTACAAGGACGATTTCTCTCCAATAGTCGATGGTTGCGGCTGTTACGCCTGCCAGAATTTCACGAGGGCTTATATCAGGCACCTCTATATATCCGGGGAGATACTCGCGGCTAGGCTGTGCAGCCTGCACAACCTGCACTTTCTGGTGAACTTGATGAAGGAAGCCAGGAGGGCGATCATAGGCGGCGAGTTTCAGGAGTTCCTGGAAAGGACAAGGGGCTCTCTGTCCCCGAGTATTCTGGGCTGCCAGACGGAAGGAGGTTGACCGCGGATGATCGTCCAACCGTCCGGCGAAACAATAAGAGAAGCGGCGGAGATATTGAGATCCGGCGGGCTTGTAGCCTTTCCGACCGAGACGGTATATGGGCTTGGGGCAAATGCGCTCGACCCTCAGGCGGTGCGGAAAATTTTCGAAGCCAAGGGAAGACCGCAGGACAACCCGCTCATCCTGCATATATCCAGCATTGAAGACGCGGTGAAGCTGGCTGTGCCGGAGCGGGCCGCGGAGTCCCTAATGCGGCGATTCTGGCCGGGCCCTCTGACGATAGTGCTGCAAGCTCTGGATGTGATCCCATCGGATACGCGGGCCGGCCTCGAAACAGTGGCGCTGCGGATGCCCAAGAATGACATCGCCCTTGCGCTCATCAGGCAATCCGGCGTGCCGATTGCCGCGCCCTCCGCGAACAGAAGCGGAAGGCCGAGTCCCACGACAGCCGCCGTTGTCCAAAACGACCTCGGGGACTCGGTTGATATGATAATAGATGGAGGTCCCACCCCGATAGGAGTGGAATCCACAGTCGTCTGCGTCACGGGAGACACCGCCACGATACTGCGTCCCGGCGGTGTGACACGAGAGATGCTCTCGCTCGTGACAGAGGTCGCGGACTGTCCGGAAGATGAAGACGAGATCAAGCGGCGATCCCCCGGCACGAGGCACAGGCACTACGCGCCAAGCATACCGCTCATTCTATCGGAAGACCGCGGCGACCTTTCGAGCGTTTGCGGCGGCAAGTGGTGTTACATGGGTATAACCCCTCCGCCTCCAGGCGCGTTCAAAACGGCGATGTTCCAATCGGTGGATGAATACGCGCACGGCATGTTTTCCGCGCTGCGCGACCTCGAATCCACGGGAGCCTCGGCGATAATAGCTGAATTGCCGGAGGACCGCGGGCTAGGCGCCGCTGTGAGAAACAGACTCATGCGCGCCGCTGAAACGAAGTAGGCGTGTTATCGGAATCCGCGCGCGTACATTTTTTTCGCGAGTCCTGTGCCATGTCCGGTCTGTTACAGTATCTCCTTTGGCTCCTCGACGTGAGAGTAGATGATCGCCTTCGGCTCCTTCAGGTAAAAGACCTCGAATGTCGGGTTGTCAGGAGACTGGTATATGTTCTTCAATTCAGGCTGTGCTTCGAACGCGCTCCTTTTGACGTCGATTGATTCATCAAAGACGGCTTCGCCAGACACCCTAAGCCATCTGTCGTTTTTCAGCATCGCTGATATCTCGGCCTTTGGGTTCTTCTGGAGCTGTCTATAAACATCCTTCTTATTCCCGGTCCCAAAGTATATTCTGCCGTCATACTCCATCACGAAACCAAACGGACGCACCCTCGGCTGTCTGTTTTCGACAGTAGCGACATGAAACACACCTGCTTCGCGGAGAAGAGAGACTACCTGCTTCACTCAAATACCCCCTTATCTTTAATAAGCCTTACTTAAGCCGTCAGAATGACATTTAGTTGTTCTTACCGTTCAATCGGCACTTTCTCACGCGGGATAATTATAACCTCACGGCCATTGAAAGACAAACAAGCGCAAAGAATCCCGGTTCTCCGATCTGTTAATTCCCAGAGTAAATTCAACATTTGAAGATCTGACGTAGTACTTGAGAGTTCCAGGTTTGAATCACTCCGCACACCTCCAGTGCTTGTGTGCTAAAATACAGATATAAAAAAGAGAGTTCTCACATGAGATGATGATATTTAATGGAGGTGTGCCCATGAAGGAACTCCTCGCGGCGGCAAGGGGCGATGTGCCGTGCGATCTTCTTATCGAGGGTGGAACTGTTGCCAACGTCCTCTCTCTGGAATACGAGGAAGCCGACATCGCTGTAAAGGACGGCATTATAGTGGGTGTCGGAAGCGGATACAGCGGCCGCGAGGTCATCGACGCGTCCGGGAGAGTCCTCATTCCAGGCATGATAGACGCGCACCTGCATATAGAGAGCACAATGCTCCGGCCATCCGCGTTCGCCGCCGCCGTCCTCCCTCTCGGGACGACCACGATATTTCCGGATCCCCATGAGATAGCGAACACATGCGGCTTGAGAGGCATAGAATTTATGTGGGGAGAGTCGCGGCAGACGCCCCTCGATATGTTCTTTGGGGCGCCATCCTGCGTGCCAGCGTCTTTGCGCGAAACGCCGTATCGAGAGATAGATACGCTGGGAGTCATGGAGTGCTACTCGAAGAACTGGTGTTCTCATCTCGGGGAGATGATGAACTATCCAGGCGTTCTGTCCGGAGACGAACTCGTCTGGAGCAAGATATTTTCTTCGTGGGACAGGGTGAAGACGGGCCACCTCCCCGGAGTCTCCGGCAGAGATCTCTGCGCGTATCTCTTGTCGCGGTGTGACGGCGATCATGAGAGCAGCTTTTCAAAAGAAGCGCTGGATAAGCTGAGACGCGGCGTGTGGGTGATGCTTCGAGAGGGGGCGATTGAGCATAATCTCGTTGAAACGGCCAGAATAATCCTCGATGACGAGGCGCGCTACGCGAGGTGTATGGCAGTGAGCGACGACCTGACCGCGGAGTCCATCCTGACGGACGGACATATGGATCACAAAGTGAGGCTGATGGCTGGGATTGGGATAAGGCCGATCATCGCGTTGGCTCTGGTCACCATTAACCCGGCCGACTACTTCAGGATGTGGGACAGGGGCGCGATAGCGCCCGGAAGAATCGCCGACATCGTAATGGTGGATTCGATTGAGGACTGCCGCGCTCTTCGCGTCTGGAAGCACGGACGACTCGTCGCGGAGTCCGGCAGAGCGCTCTTTTCCGTTGGCGGGCTGCCAGCGCCGCCGGAGACCCCAAAACTCGGGATTTCCTTGAGCGAGGATATCTTCAAAATCCCAGAGCAATCCGGCCTCATAAGGATCATGGAGACACTTCCGGGACTTGTCGTCACAAGGAGGCTCATTCTGCCCCCAAAGATTCAAGATGGATATCTCGTCTCCGACACGGAACGGGATATTATCAAGATTGCGGTCGTCGAAAAGAACAGGGGGACAGGAGCCGCCTCGATAGGCTTTGTCAGAGGATTCGGGCTCAAGAGAGGAGCTCTTGCGTCGTCAGTGGCGCACGACGCCCACAACTACGTGGTAATTGGGGCTGATGATCTCTCCATGTTAACCGCCCTGCGCTGTCTGGCAGAAGACGGCGGATTGGCGGCTGCCTGCGGAGACAATCTGATTGCGAACCTGCCGCTGCCGATAGGCGGTCTGATGAGCGATCTCGACGCGCCGGCGCTATCCGCCGCGTGCGGAGAGATGTCAAAAGCGGCGGAGATGCTTGGAACGGCCATACGCGAGCCCTTTATGGCAATGAGTTTCCTCTCCCTGTCCGTAATACCCGAACTGAAGCTGACGGATCAGGGGTATGTAGAGCCCGCTAGCGGCAGGCGGCTGGATCTGTTCGTATCTGAGGAGTAAGAAGAGATTTGAAACGAGTGTTTACGGACACTTAGCGGAGGTATCGGCTCCCACTTGAATGCGGGTTGATATTATCTTTAAAAAATTATAGAGGGTGATCTTAAATGAACGATTGGATAGAAAGGCAATTCAAGTTAAAGGAGAGGCGCACCGATGTGCGTACAGAAGTAATGGCTGGAGTCACGACGTTTATGACGATGGCTTACATTATACTCGTCAATCCCGATATCTTGTCGAAATCAGGAATGCCGTTCGGCGCCCTTATGGTCTCCACCTGCCTTTCGGCCGCAATCGCGACGTTTTTAATGGCGTTTTTGGCGAATTATCCCGTTGCGCTCGCGTCTGGCATGGGTTTGAACGCGTTTTTCACCTTCACCGTGGTAATCGGCATGAAAGTGCCATGGCAAGCCGCTCTGGCGGCGGTATTTGTCGAGGGTTTAATCTTCATCGGACTCACCTTCACAAAGGCTCGGGAGAGCGTCGTGAATGGCATACCGATGTCTTTAAAACACGGTATCTCCGCCGGAATCGGCCTTTTTATCGCGTTTATCGGTTTTCAGGGCAGCGGCATCGTCGTGGGAAATGAAGTGACGCTCGTGACGGGCGTCGGTCTGTGGAACAATATTCCAGCGCTTCTCACCCTGTTTGGGCTTGTTTTTATCTGCGCGTGCGAGGCGTTCCGGGTAAGAGGCTCCATACTGTGGGGTATAATCGCGACTACCGCCGCCGCAATCGCCTTAGGCGCGGCGGAACTCCCCACGGCAATCGTCTCTGTTCCGCCGTCAATCGCCCCTATATTCGCAAAACTGGACTTCTCATTGCTCAGTCTCAACCTGAGAGATCCAATCGTGGCAAATTTCTGGATTATAGTGTTTACATTCTTCTTTGTGGACTTCTTCGACACAGTAGGCACGTTGGTAGGCGTCGCAAATGGAGCGGAGCTTTTCGACAAGGACGGAAGACTGCCAAAGGCAAAAGAAGCTCTCTTCTCCGATGCCGTTGGAACGTCGGTGGGAGCGCTCCTAGGCGTATCAACCGTAACCAGCTATGTTGAAAGCACAAGCGGGATCGGAGTTGGAGGCAGAACCGGACTGACCTCCGTTGTCACAGGACTCCTCTTCTTGCTGGCGATATTCTTCAATCCGCTCATCAGCGTCGTGCCATCTTGCGCCACCGCGCCGGCCCTCATATTCGTCGGCATATACATGATTATGAACATCAGAAACATTGATTTTTCAGACTGGACTGAATCGCTGCCGGCTGTAATGGCCGTTCTGATTATGCCCTTCACTTACAGCATCGCAAGAGGCATAGAATACGGGTTCATCACCTATGTAGCGGTTAAGCTGGCATCTGGCCGGGCAAGAGAGGTAAGCCGCGTCATGTTTGTCCTCGCTGTTATCTTTCTGGCAAAGGAAATATTGTTATAGATCATGAAACCCACATAGATTTAATGTTATAGCTCACGAGCACAGCTCCGCGTCCTCCGCCATTCAGAGCTGGCTCTGAATGGCGGAGGACGCGGAGCTGTTTTGGGATGCCGGTTTTCAGGTAAAGAAATACATGATAACGCCCATGGCGCAGAGAAACAGGACGATTCCCGCAATCGCGAACGCGACATCCATTCGCGTCATGTTTCTCTTGGCTTTTTTACTGAGTCCCTTTGACTTCAATTTAACGCGAACCGACCCCGACAGTTTCAGTGTGCCAGAGACGCCGTCCGCGAGCGACAGAGCGATTACCGCCGACCCTAACTCATTTACGCGCGCTCCGACGACATCGCATACGATCATGCCATCGAAGTTCTTAGAGTTGTTCTGGAGAAGTTTATAAAACGAGGACTCCTTTGGCAGCATACAGTATATGCTGTCGCCGGGCTCGATCTCACCCGCGGCTATGCCTGAGACTGGGTCTAAGACCGGATCGCATGAAATATATATCATCATCTCATCGAGGCTGCCCGCTCTCTCCTCCTCCAGTCCGGCGTCATCACCGGGCTTGTCCTCGGTAGACTCCGATATGGAAGGGAGCAGGGCTTGCAGGGCCTCATCCTCAAGCAGTGTCACTTCGAGGACCGTTATCGCGTTTATCTGAAGCGATTCCGTGCAGAAGTGGGAGATCTTATGCTCCAGCACTCTCGTGTCGAGCATATTCGGCTCGACCTGAAATACGCTGTTTGTCTTGATATATTCAGCCAGCTCACTCTCATAACGAGCCAGGGATTCTTCCTTGTCGGCCTGCCATTTTTCGTTCAGCTTCGATATCAGCTCGTCCAGGGACGCATTCTCGCCGACCAGCTCTCTGGAAAACAATACCGAAACGTATTTTGTCTCTTGAGAGGTCGATACGCAGACGAACACCCCATACACCGGATTGAGGGAGACCTCTCTTCCGTGCACAAAGCCCTTAGCGAATATATACTTCTTTTCACTCAAATTGCCTGAAGAATCCACTGCCTTTCACCTCGTTACGCGGATTGGTCACGCGAGTCAGTAGAATAAATAATATATCAGAAGCATCGCGGCAATAAAGAGTAAAAAGCCAGCTCCGATAAAGATGAGCTCCGGCGGAAGATTCCACGTTCCTATCTCGTAGTCGCTAAGCGGCTTCCCCATTTCGGCAAGTTTCACCTTCACCTTGCCGGACAGTTTCATAATACCCGACACGCCGTCGGAGAGCTCCAGGCTGACGGTGGTGGTGCCGAGGTCATTGGCCGTCAGAACGCCTGTGACCTTGGCAATGACAGCGCCGTCAAACGATGGCATATTCTTCGCGAGGACTTTGTAAAATATCGAATCGGCCGGCAACCTACCAAGGATGTTGTTGCCCTCCCTGAGTTCGTTCACCGCAACGCCGTTTACAGGATCCAAAACAGGATCGCACTTTATAAATACATCGCTCACGGCTGATTCTTTTTTTGGCGCCTTGGGGGGTGGTTCTTTCTCTCTTTCCGCCTCTATGTTCGGAAGTTCTCTCTCTTTTTTCACGGGCTGTCTCTTTTTCTCATCGCTCTTTTTGATGAAAGGTTTGAGGTCATCCTCGCCCGCGTCTACGAAATCGATGAAACATACGGCCTTAAACTGCAAATTTTCGAGGCAATACCTGCTGATCGACTGCTCCGTATATTTGGCGTTCCGGTTCTTGGCTATGTTGTTTAAAATCATGCCGTTTTCGAGATATTTGCCCATCTCGTGTTCATAGTAAGCTATCAGGGAGTCTCTCGCGATATTCTTGTCCTTCTCATCGTGAATGGCGAGAAGGTCTCTCCAGCCGATGGTTCTCGGAACCTCCTCCCGAGAGAACATCACGCTTATATACCTGGTGTTGCGCCTCGAAACCACTCCGAGAAACGTGCCGTATATAGTTCGCCCGTGCTCGTCCTTTGCGTCTATAAAGCCCTTTACGATTATGAAAACTTCCGCCACGCCAAAATCGAATCCGCCAGCCATAGATATCACTCCCACATGGGAAAAGACTTATCAAGAATCTCCGAAGAATGCCGGCGCTGGGATATTGCCGCCGTCCCTCAGCCAGCACTCGACGTAATGGTCATTTACGATGCCGACCGCCTGCATGAAGGCATAACAAATCGTCGGTCCGACAAACGAAAACCCGCGTTTTCGCAGATCCCGGCTCATCGCCCTCGATATATCCGTCTCGGAGGGAGGGTGATTGTCCATGTTGAAGTTGTTCACAACCGGTTCTCCGCCGGTAAAACCCCATATATACCTGTCGAAGGAACCGAACTCCACCCGGATATCGAGAAATCTCGCGGCGTTGTTTATGGATGATGTTATCTTTGCCCTGTTCCTTATGATGCCGGAGTTCTTCATGAGAGACTCCACTCTGTCCGGTCCGAACGCCGCGACAGCGACAGGATCGAATCCGCTGAACGCCTCCCTGTAAGCATCGCGTCTTTTCAGCACAGTCAGCCACGACAGACCAGCTTGAGCCCCCTCCAGCACCAGGAACTCAAATAGCATCTCTTCATCATGACATGGCCTGCCCCACTCCTCGTCGTGATATGACTTGTAAATTTCGCTGCCAAGACACCACGGACACCGGACTCTGCCGTCGGAATCACTCATCATTATTTCGCTATGTCAGCAAGGGTCGCGCCGGTCACCGTAACGAGATCCTCCAGAGAGATGAGAAACAGAACTCCCCGCGCGCCGGCATTTATGCTGATCTTCTCGTGTTTTGCGGCATCCTGGCAGATGAAGACCGGATACTCCTTCTTGCCCGCGATGGGAGAACAGCCTCCCCTTACGTAGCCGGTCAGGGGGGTCAGTTCCTTCACCGGAACCAGGGAGACGCTCTTGTTTCCTGACGCGGCGGCTAGCGCCTTGAGGTCAAGCTCTCTGCCGGCTGGAATGCACGCCTCGATGATTCCCGTCCTGTCTCCGCGAACCACCAGAGTTTTGTACATCCGTTCCGGCGGAATGCCGGTGTCCTCGGACGCTCTCTCAGCGGACAAGTCATCCAGATCCGGCTCGTACCGTACCAGTTCATAGGTTATCCCGCGCTCGTCGAGAAGCCTCGCGGCGTTGGTCTTACCTCTGTCCTTAGCCATTGCTTTCCATCGGCAGACCGCGCGAAAAGACGGCGATTACCACGAGTTGCGCTGGACCCTCGACGGATCGAATCTGTCAGATGCCAGTTTGGTCTCGGCGGGATATCCAAAGGCAACGACAGCGAAGGGAAAGATTGTGTCGGGAATCTTGAGCAGGTCGGCGAAATCCTTCTCCAGCCGCGCATTTGGGTGTATCGCGCACCAGCAGGAACCGAGCCCGCACTCGACTGCCGCGAGCAGCATATTCTCGATGGCCGCGCCGAGATCCTGCTGGTAAAATAGATCGCTCTTGGCGGTATCCCTCACAACGCAGGCGACAATGGCAAGCGGAGCGCTCTTCATCATGCCGGCGTAGGGATGGATCTGATTAATCCCGTCGAGCAGCGCCCTGTCGTCGATTATGACAAACGACCACGGCTGATAGTTGTTTGCCGACGGACCTGCCATCGCGGAATGGAGGATGTGTTCCAGATCTTCCTGCTTGAGCGGAGTGGATGTAAACTTTCTGATGCTGTGCCTCTTATATATCATGCTGTCGGAATATTTGCCAGTTATCACCTAACGCGCCTCCTCTGTGATTATTTAAGAAAAGTGTGCACCATATAAACGAAAATGTCAAATAGCGGCTTATCAAAACGCCTGGCAGACGCCGCCCGCCTCGAACGCCGAGCCCGTCCGCGTCTCCCGCGGCCCGCCGAATGGCGGATCGCCTATTCCTTTATTTTCTCAGATATTACGTAAGTTCTACTAGAAAATAACAAGGAAAAATACCTAGGACTGCACAACATAAGTTAAATACAATCGATTCGAGTTCGGCGCAATCTGCCGGATCGCTCGGCTGCTTTATAGGATCCAGCTCTTTCAGCGAGCTGGCGATGTTCATACTGATCTGAAATCAGGAGACTGAGGTTAAAAGAGTTAAAACATGTGTTCATGGATACTCGTAATAAACACTGGCTCTCGTTTGAATTCAGATCGGTATTATTTTGTGAAATTATCGAGGAGGAATTTTGAATGAAGAAGTCGTCTGCTGTATTCACTATCCTTGCCGTAATCGCGTCTTGCGCTGTCGCTTCCGTGTGCGCGGCGGCCCCTTTCGTTAACCGTTCGGACTACTTCATCACGGTGCTGACCGGACCATCCAGCGGTATTTACTTCCCCATCGGCGGAGCTTTTTCAACATTCATCAGCGGGCTTGGCTACAGAACGTCCGCCACCGCGACGGGGGCGACCGCTGAGAATATAAACGCTCTCCAGACAGGGCAGGGCGAGATGGCCATAGCCATGGCGGACTCCGTGATTCAAGCCGTGGAAGCGTTTGGCGCCTACGAGGGCCAGCCTCCAGCGAAGGAGCTACGGGCCATGATGGGCCTGTGGCCCAACTACTGCCAGATCGTCACCACCGCTGAGTCCGGCATAAAGACGTTCGCCGACATGAAGGGCAAGAGAGTCGGAGTCGGAGCGCCGAACTCCGGCGTCGAGCTGAACGCGCGCATGATGTTCGAGGCGCACGGCATGAAATACGCGGACTGCAGGATTGATTACCTAAGCTACGGCGAGGCGATAGACCAGATGAAAAACGGTCTGTGCGACGTCGCCTTTGTCACCTCTGGGCTTGGAAACGCGACCATACTCGAACTGGGCACCAGCAAGAAGATCTCCTTCATCCCAGTGGAAGGGGAGGCCCTGGAGAGACTCATAAAGAAGTACCCGTTCTACATTGAGGCAACTATCCCGGCATCCGTCTACAGCACGGACGGCGACACCACGACGGCCGCAGTCATGAATATCATGCTCGTTGACGAAAAGTTGCCGGAGAACGTAGTGTACGACCTGCTGGAGAATATCTACTCCCCGGCCGGAATGGAGGCCATCGGCGCTTCGCACAACACGGCGAAGGTAAATATAAATCTGGAGACAGCCCTGAGGGGCATATCAGGCACGTCTGTGCCGCTGCACGACGGCGCGGCGGAGTTCTATAAGGATAAGGGCCTGTTGAAATAGCCCGCTCAGATGGCGCGCCCAAAGTTCACGAGCCGGCACTCTTCCGGAAGAACGGCAGGACAGGGGAGGCGCGTCTGTCACGTCCTCTCCGCCCTGCTGGGCAGCCTGGCGATTCTCTTGGCATATAACATTAGCGCCGATGCCGGGCTCGTCTTGAAGGTCACCGACTGGAGGACCGGCGTATTATATGCCGAGTCGCCGGCGAGCGTCGGCTCAGAGCTCTCTTTCGGCTGGATTCACTCTCAGGAGAAGATTCCTTGGAACGAGTACTATCACATAGGTGAAAACCTCCGTCTCATCCTCGACGTAATCACATTTCCGGCTTTTGGCGCCGGAATTCCGGAGAATAAAGGGCGCGTCTGCCGCGTAAAGGATGGCCTGATTTACATGGAGGAGATAGATCAGGAATTCACCGAACTTGTATGGCTCAACTCACACACCGCAACGAAGGATATCGTGCTCAATGGAAGGCTTGTCACGCGCGGGAGCGATCTCCCGCATCATGCCAGGTTACGTCTGAAAATTGAAGAGGGTGACGCATGTGGATCCAAAAGATGATGATATATTGAAGAAAAAGGGAAAGAGTCCAGGCTCCATTGAAATCGAGATGTCCGACGAGGATATATCGCGGGCGAGAGAGGGAGTACTCACCAAGGAGCAGCATGAGCTCATAGAAAAGCTTGACAAGGAAGCGAGCGTTCGGACGCTCGTGAACCCGGTCATAAACAAGTTTTTTTACGCGGCGTGTATCGTAGTGAGCATGTATCACTTCATCACATCTTATTTCGGAACGCCTGTGGTTCACAAGCATCGCTCCCTGCACGTTGCCATGATGCTGATACTTGGGTTCATAATGTATCCGTTTGGCAAGAAGAGCAATTACAAGAGAGTGTCGCCGGCGGACTGGATTCTGATAGCGCTGTCCGTGATTGTGCCGTTGTACGTGTGGATAGATTACACCGGCATTATCAGCAGGGCAGGAAGGCCCAACACTCCCGATCTGATCATAGCTACGATGCTTGTAGTTCTCGTGCTGGAAGCGTCTCGGCGCATGGCCGGCTGGGCTCTGCCTATCCTGAGCCTCATTTTCATAGCTTACGGCCTCTTCGGGCGCAATCTGCCGGGTATGTTCGGGCACAGGGGCTATACGTGGCAGCAGCTCTCCAACCACTTCTTCGCGAATACCGAGGGCATATACGGTTCCTCGGTCAGCGTGGCGGCAAGCTACATCTTTCTGTTTATTCTGTTTGGAGCCGTAATGAGCAAGTCGGGAATGGGCTCTTTCTTCAACGATATAGCAATGGCCCTCGCCGGGCACACGAAGGGCGGACCGGCAAAAGTGTCCGTCATAGCGTCCGGCCTGCTCGGCTCGATAAACGGCTCGGCGGTCGCGAACGTCGTCACCACTGGAGCGTTTACCATACCGCTCATGAAAAAGACGGGGTACTCGAAGGAGTTCGCTGGGGCGGTTGAGGCCACGGCGTCAGTAGGCGGTCAGCTGCTTCCGCCCGTTATGGGGGCTGCCGCGTTTATCATGGCCGAGATCTTGAGCGTGAAGTACTCGGTGATAATTGTGCATGCCGCGATCCCCGCTCTGATCTACTACCTTGGAATAATCATTCAGGTGCAGCTCCGCGCCGGCAAGAAGGGGCTCGTTGGCCTGCCCAGGGAACAGCTGCCAAATCCGTGGGCGGTAATGAAGGACAAGGGGCATCTCCTGATCCCCATAACGGTTCTGATATACTTCCTCCTCTTTTCTGGAAGAACGGTAATATATTCCGCCGTCATCACGATCATAGCGACGATAGTGATCTCGTGTCTGAGGAAGTCGACGAGGATGAGCGTAAAGGATGTACTGGACGCGTTAGCGGAGGGCGCGAAGGCGACTGTTCCAGTCGCCATGGCCTGCGCGTGTGTCGGCATAATTGTGGGAGTTACATCAAAGACTGGGTTTGGCCTGACGATGGCGAACGCCATCATCGCTCTGGGCAATAAGAACTTGCTCTTTACCCTGGTCTTTACGATGATCACCTGTATGATACTCGGAATGGGCGTGCCGTCCATTCCAGCCTACATCATAACCGCCACCATCGCCGCGCCAGCGCTCTCGAAGCTGGGAATACCGCCGATAGCTGCCCATATGTTTGCGTTTTACTTCGCGATGTTTGCCAACCTGACTCCGCCGGTGGCTCTGGCGGCATTTGCCGCCGCCGGGCTTTCGGGCGGTGATCCGATGAAAACCGGTTTTGCCGCGGTAAAGCTGGCCATTGCCGGGTTTATTGTCCCATATATGTTTGTGTTCTCTCCGCAGCTGCTCCTGATAGACACTGGTTTTTTAGAAGGTATCCGCGTGACGGTCGGAGCGTGCGTGGGGGTGTTCATGATCGCTGCCGCGGTTGAGGGATACCTCTTCACCACAATAAATCCACTGCTTAGAATAATCTCGTTTGTAGGCGCGATGTGCCTCATAGACAGCGGCCTTTACTCGGACATAATCGGCGCTGTCATATTGGTGATGTTGATCGTTCTCCAAAGGTTTCAAGCTCAGAAGCGTCTGACCTCGGCGACTTAACGCGAAAGCGGCATCGGGCGCCGTGCCGCCGTTTGAGGGTTCCAATGCCCATATTTAGCTTTCGATATAAAGACCGCGGTCAGCCGGGAATAAAAAGATGGAAGGCCGCGGTCTTTGAATGCGTACGGACAGAGCTACCAGGCCGCGACGCAGCCGTCGGTCCTCGGTTCGGTCGCGCCAACCAGCGTTCCGTGTTCCGTGCGGACGATGATCTCCCCCCTGCCGAACGTAGTGGAGCTCTCCAGCACCCTTATGTCGTGTCCTCTCGACGAGAGTTCCCCGGCAATGTGGTTCGGCATACTCTGCTCCAGTTCTACCGTGCGGCCGCCCGTCCACTGCCAGCGCGGCGCGTCCAGCGCCTCCTGCGGGTTCATGCCGAAGTCGAGCATGTTCGTCAGCACCTGCAGGTGTCCCTGAGGCTGCATAAATCCGCCCATCACCCCGAACGGCCCGACCGCGTCTCCATCCTTTGTCAGAAACCCTGGGATGATCGTGTGATAAGGCTTTTTCGAGGGGCCGATACAGTTTGGCGAACTCTGGTCTAGGTTGAAGTTGCTGCCCCGGTTATGCAGCGCTATTCCAGTGCCTGGCACGACCAGAGCCGAGCCGAAGCCCATGTAATTGCTCTGGATCATGGAGACCATATTTCCGTCACCGTCGGCTGTACACAGGTAGACGGTGCCGCCCCTTTGAGGGCGTCCGGGGACGGGGTCCGCGGCATCCTCTCCAATCGAGGAGCGGCGCAGGGCGGCATAGCGGTCGGAGAGCAGGTCCTCCGGGGAGAACTCCATAAAGCGCGGGTCAGCGACGTATCTCATTACGTCGGTGAAAGCGAGCTTCATGGATTCGATCAGCCTGTGATAGGTGGGGCCGTACTCCCTCGAGCCGGAGAATTCCCAGCCCTTCAGGATATTGAGCGCCATGAGCGCGCTTATCCCGTGCCCGTTCGGGGGCATCTCCCATACGTCATACCCTCTGTAGTTTACTGATATCGGCTCCACCCACTCAGGACGGTACGCGGCCAGGTCGTCCCCCGACAGCCACGCGCCGTAGCGTCTGGCGAATTCGTCTATACTCTCCGCCAGCCTGCCCCTGTAAAAGGTCTCAGCTCCGCTTTCGGCTATCTCTGTCAGGCTATCCGCGTGTCCCTCGGACCTCCATATTTCGCCAGGCAGGGGAGCTCTGTTCTTTGGACAGAATGTCTCGAACCACGGCTTGAACTCATCTCCGCCGCATTCCGCTAAGTATTTTCCGTATGCCTCCGCCCAGAGCTTAGCGGTGTTTGGAGAGACAGGATATCCTTCGGAGGCGTATGTAATCGCTGGCCGCATGACATCGGCAAGAGGGAGCGCGCCGAATTTCCTCGACAGCTCTGCCCACGCGAATGGCGCGCCGGGGACGGTAACGGGATACCAGCCAAGATGCGGAACGTATTTATGCCCCGCTGAGATCAGCGAGGAAGCGTCGGCCAGAGCGGGTGAGAAGCCGCTGGCGTTCAGGCCGTGAAGCCTGCCTCCATGCCAGACGATGGCAAAGGAGTCTCCCCCTATGCCGTTCGAGGTCGGCTCCACCACGGTGAGGCATACGGCCGCGGCGATTGCCGCGTCCACGGCATTGCCTCCGCGCTTTAAGATATCGAGCCCCGCTTGAGCCGCGAGCGGCTGGCCAGTGGCGACCATTCCGCGGGACCCGTACACCACGGCGCGCCTGGATGGATATTTGTAACTCCAAGGATTGAAGTTCATATTCATTCCTCCTAAGTGGGTAGCTGTTCATGTCTTCAAAGGGTCAAAAAAATTGTTTCGCGCACGAAACCACGATGCTTGCCTGTATTCAACAAGAGTCAATATTTATGCCGAGTATCCATAGACACTCGCCTCAGCTCTTTTAACCTCATGTCCATGATCTCAGGCCTGTATGAATCGCGTTTCAAGCGATAGCCTCATTTTAGCCCGTCAGGCCCAGATACGCCAGTGAATAATCCATGCGGATATGAAAGTGGAAGGAAGAGCTTCAGGGCAGGAGAGGACTTTTAAAGAATCAAATAAAGTCCACAGAGAAATGTGCTTTGCCGGAGCGAATTCCGTGATAGGTTACAGTACAGTCGGGCAGACGAATCAAAATCGTTCAGCATATGGTATGACTGAATTTACAAACTTCATGTCAGGTTTACAAATTTCACGTTCAAATTGAACATGTGAGTGATAGCAATATTTTACGGCGTCTGATGCGTCTGCCGACTGTACTGTAACCGTGATAGCTGTGCCGAAGACATGTCCTCTTGCGATGAACCTCTTGCGATGAACGTTGACGGAACGTTAAAAGATGGTAGAATAATATTAATTTTACGTGGATGAGAGCATGTTCGCGCCAAACGGTTATACACGCGTCGTTCAGAGAATACCTTATTAAACAGCGATTTTGTGTTAATATTCAAAAAGAGGTTACTCAATGCTGAAAATTAAAGAGATATTTAAGTCTAATTATCGTAGACATTTCGGGACCCTGGATGAAATTTTATGGGCTCAAATTTTTCACAACACAATAATCGGTAGTAAATGGCTTATTGATAAGAGCTTTTCTCCTGGGCGATGGGCAGTTGGATATGAATTTTTGTATGTCCTATATAGGGTTTTGGATTTATTTCAACCGAAAAGCATACTAGAACTTGGATTGGGTCAGACGACCAATATGATATCGCAATACGTATCAGCCAATGAAAATATCTCGCATTTAGTTGTTGAACATGACCCGCAATGGATTAAATTTTTTTATAAGAATAGACAAAATACCTCTGAAAAAACGAAAATTATCAATTTAGATTTGGAGACCGTTTTCTTTGGGCGGGATAAGACGTCTGTTACAGCCTACAAAGGATTTTCTGAGGTAATGAGAGGTGAGAAATTTGACCTTGTTTGCATAGACGGGCCGTTCGGCTCAGATGGTTATTCGAGAGTAGATATTTTGGAGATTATCCCTGATTGCTTTGAAAAATCATTTGTGATTATGCTGGATGACTATGACAGAGAGGGAGAACAAAACACAGTAAAAGAGATGAAAACTTACTTTCGCGACAGTGACATGGCTATTTGCGATGCAGTGTACTGTGGACAGAAGAAAAGTTGCCTGATAACGACCGAGGATAACAGATTTTTATGTTCTTTATGAATTTATATTGTGACGATTCCGATTGAAGATGCAAATGGATAAGATAATTGTTGTTGGTTTAGGATATGTGGGCTTGCCTTTAGCATTGGCCTTTGCGGAGAAATTTGATGATGTTATAGGGTTCGATACTAATAAATTCAAGGTAGAAAACCTACAACGTGGAATAGATACGAACAAAAGCGTTGATAAAGAAGTGCTTGTTCTGTCGCGTCTTAAATTTACATCGCAAGAGAATGAGATAAGAGGTGGGAGATTTTATATAATAGCGGTTCCTACTCCTATTGACATTGACCATATTCCTAATTTAGAGTATGTCGTAAAGGCAACTGAAATTGTAGGCAGGGTTATTGGAAGAGGGGCAATCATATGCTATGAATCTACAGTTTACCCAGGAGTTACAGAAGATGTATGCGTTCCTATTCTATCAAATATTTCGGGGCTGAAGAGCGGAAGAGATTTTAAGGTCGGATATTCTCCTGAGCGCATAAATCCAGGCGATCAAGTGAATAAACTGGAGACTATAATAAAAATAGTTAGTGGAGAGGACGCGGAAACACGGGA
Organism: Synergistaceae bacterium; assembly: GCA_031268885.1. Taxonomy (GTDB): domain Bacteria; phylum Synergistota; class Synergistia; order Synergistales; family Synergistaceae; genus JAIRWR01. The sequence goes on along the minus strand of JAIRWR010000125.1, from coordinate 971 downwards.
GACCTTGAAGGAGCTTTACGCTTCTATTGTTAAAGCTGGTATTTATGTGACCCCTTCAATTAAAGTTGCGGAAGCCGCAAAAGTTGTGGAGAATACCCAAAGAGATTTAAACATTGCTCTGATGAATGAGTTGGCAATCATATTCGACAGAATAGGAATCAATACATCGGATGTTTTAAAGGCGGCCTCAACCAAATGGAATTTCATGCCATTTTACCCAGGTTTAGTTGGAGGTCATTGTATTAGTATTGACCCCTACTATCTTACGTATAAATCGGAGGGTATGGGATATGTTCCTCAAGTAATACATGCGGGAAGAAAACTTAATGAGGGAATGGGGAAGTATGTGGCGCAAAAGGTTATAAAGTTACTCTGCAAACATGGTCATCGTAAAATTAATGAGGCTAAAGCAGGAATTCTTGGCTTAACTTTCAAGGAAAATGTCCCTGATCTAAGAAATAGTAAGGTTCCTGATATTATTAAAGAACTGATAGAGTACGGCATTATCGTTTTGGTACATGATCCTTTAGTAAATCGCGAAGAAGCCCGTCAAGTATATGGATTAGACATTTGCGATAGAAATCACCTTACGGACTTAGACGTCATTATTTTGACTGTTGCTCACGATTACTACAGACAAGAGGGCTTGGATTGGATACTCGATACTCTGAAGAATAGAGATGGAATTTTTATAGATGTAAAATCTGTGTTTAAAGATGATATCGATTCAACTCAGGTTATTTATTGGAGTTTGTAGTTGGTAAATGTTTTTGGTTCACGAGTATGTTAATGTTTAAGAATTCAATGATAAATTATTATCCTGTAAACTGAAATATAAGGAGTCTTATAGCGTAGGAGGTTCGAAATGACGGAGAACAGAGCAAACAGAAGATACAAGGACAGCGTTTTCATCAAGCTGTGCGAGGATAAAAAAAGGCTGATCGAAATTTACAACGCCATAGCGGGAAAGA
>JAIRWR010000021.1 GCA_031268885.1 Synergistaceae bacterium | reverse complement strand
TCCATGAAGATCGCGTCATAAACGATCTTACCCTCGCGTATCCTTTCGACCGCCTGCCAGCCGCTGGTCAGGCAATCCACGCTCATTCCGCAGGACCCCAGCAGTTCCTCCGCAATGTCCAGATTGGCCTGAACGTCGTCAACCACAAGAACTCTCGCGGGTGGAAACATCCGCGCCCGCTCGGGTCTCGCGTTCTCCGTCCGCCTGTTTCCGCTCCAGTGAAATCGCTTCAGATTCTCCGCCACATCCCCGCCTATGGGCGTATCCGTGACGAAACCCTGGCGAAGGCTCACCGTGAAGATGCTGCCCTTGCCGAACTCGCTCTTTGCCATTATCGTTCCCCCCATCATGGAGACTATCATCTTCGTGATCGAAAGGCTTGTCCAATCCGTCTTGCCGCTGAATTCGTCATGCCTCCGCTTACGGCTGGAGAAGAGGTTTTCCATCTCCTCGTCGCGAATACCGATCCCAGTGTCGGCGACGCGTACTGTCAGCCACTCGTTGTCCCCCTCCTTCTCGCAGCCGAGAAACAGATCGATCCTTCCTCTCCTGGTATACTTGAACGCGTTGCTGAGCAGATTGTTGCAGATCAGCTCGACCCTGAGCTCGTCGCCGAAGAGCTTGCAGGGCAGCGACTCGTCAATGTGGAGGTTGAATTCGACCGGCTTATCCCCGGCGCGAACGGTGTTTAACGCCACCACGTCGTTTATCAGGCTTGGGACGTCGTATTCGATGGGCATGATCTCGAACTTTTGGGATTCTATCTTGGAGATGTCGAGGATATCGTTGACTATGCCAAGAATCGTCATTCCAGCGTTGTGAATCTTCTCGATGCCGTCCCTAGCCTCTCCTCGAATACCCTCTCTGCCAAGCATGTGCTCTGAGATTCGGACTACCGAGTTGAGCGGTTTGCGCATCTCGTGCCGCATATTAGCTATAAACCAGCTCTTGGCCTCGGACGTGCTCGCGGCTGTCCTGCTCAGCTCGTCGAGGAGGGAGTTCTTCTTCTCCATCCTCATGAGCGGCTTCGAGAGCTCTCCAGACGCGATAATAGCGGTTAAAACCCCGAATGCCAGGAAGATTGCCGCCGCGTTTATCGAATGAGGCTCAATATGCCTGGAAGAGCCCTCTACGGGTAAGATCGCGGATGAGATATTGCCCCCCACAGCCATGGAAAGAGGCCTCTGTATGAAAAACAAGATTATGCTCAGGTTGACTGCCGCTAGGATAGCGACGATGGTTATCATGGCGAGAAATACTCTTACTCGTACTGACATTATGTTTTCCTCCCTTCAACTGCCTGCCATTGTATTTTGAACGCGCTTTTTGTTCCCGCGTTATATTTATAGTCTATTTTGTAGTCGCGCGATATGTCCAATTTTAGACAATATAAAATCACAAATATTAGGTATCTTTTGAAGCGAGAGTTCGCGAATCTATCGACAGCTGTCGTGATACGATCTCCAAACGCAGCCCGTCTTTTGATATAAAAAATCTCAAAATACGCCTGGATGTGTGTGATAGAATAAACCCGGTCGATAATGTATCGGGGCGCAAGGCCCTCTTGGGAGAGGTTGATATTGATTGAAGCGGTATATCTTGTAAGAGCGGTATATCTTGTAAGATTGAAAACTTTTTCGCCGGTTCGGCGGCTGGGTGTGTTCTCCAATGCTCTCCGCCGGTGACCTGATCCTTCTGTGGTCTCCCGCGAAGGGCGATTCATTCCTTGTGCGGCTCACCCCGGGCTCGACTCAGGGCAGCCACCTTGGGCAGATGAAGCATGACGACATAATTGGCATGGAGTACGGAGATGTGATAAACACAAACAAGATGGAGCCGTTTTTCATCCTTCGCCCCTCCATCGGGGAGTATGCGAGGAGGATAAAGCGTCAGACTCAGGTTATATTTCCAAAGGACAGCGGTTTTATAATCCAGCACCTCAACTTTGGGCCGGGCGCTCTGATCGTCGAGTGCGGAACAGGGTCGGGAGGGCTTACGAGCGTCTTCGCGCACTTCGTCGGGGACTCCGGCAGAGTTGTCACATACGACAGGAGAGAGGAGTTCTCCCGGCTCGCCGAGAGCAACGCCGAACGATGGGGCGTGCGGCACAGGATCGAGTTCAAGGTCAGGGACATCAGTGACGGTTTCGACGAGCGAAACGCGGACGCTGTCTTCCTCGACGTGCGGAATCCATGGGATTTCATAGGAACCGCCAGCGAAGCCCTCGCCTGGGGCCATCGCCTCGGCGTGCTGATACCGACCTTCAATCAGATGGAAAAGACACTGATTGCCCTGAGGGAACACTCTTTCGTGGACGCGCTGGTCCTGGAGCTGCTTCTCAGATACTTTAAGACAGAGCCGGACAGAATCAGGCCGGACGATACGATGACAGCCCACACCGGCTTTCTCATCTTCGCGTCAAAGGCCAGGCCTCTCTCCGTCAGACACGACGCCGCCACAGCTCCAGAGGCGTGTGAATCGCGAATAGACACGGAGTCAGGCGCGGTGGGCGGCGAAGAGCCGAATCGCGGCGCGGGGACGGAATGAGCGCGGGGGATTAAACATGCCGTCTCGCCAGAACAGCGGCCTTCTTCTTCACGTCTGCTGCGCCCCGGATGCCACGGTCCCGTGGCCGGAGCTTATCGCTGAGGGCCGCAAGGTTGGGGGATTCTTCTACGGGAGCAATATACACCCCCCGCGAGAGTGGCGGCTCAGAAGGGATGCCGTGTTGAAGTTCGCCGGCATCGTCGGCGGCGTGATTGAAATATCCCGATACGATCCCGACTCGTGGATGTCGGCGGCACGCGGCAGACACGGCTTCCCCGAGGGAGGGGAGGGGTGCGCTGTGTGCTTTGAACTGCAGTTGAGCGCGGCGGCGCGATTCGCGGCGGCGCGGGGGTATGACGAACTCTGCTCCACGCTGACCATCAGCCCGCACAAGGACCCCGCCCTGATAAACGGCATAGGGACCAGGGTTTCGGCGGACGAGGGCGTCGTGTGGATAGAAAGGGTCTGGAGAAAGCGCGATGGATTTAAGATATCCGTCGCGAGAAGCATTGAACTCGGGCTGTACAGACAGAGATACTGTGGTTGCGTCTACAGCGTACGGGAATGAAAAGGAGATTTCCATGAATCTGACTGAATGTAATGGCAGGGACGCCGCGGCGGCATTCTCCGGCAAACTGCCGCCGGATGCTCTCACCCGCTCCGTCCTGTCCAACAGGGGAACGCCTCGGCCGGAGGTTCTGATCGGCCCGGCCGTCGGCGAAGACGCGGCGGTCATAGAATGGCCCGCTGGAAAGCTGATGGTGATCGCGTCGGATCCCATCGTCGGCGCGTCGAGGGGGGCCGGAAAGCTGCTGGTTCGCGTTAACGTAAACGATATAGCCTCGAAGGGCGGAGAACCGGCGTATATGACCGTAACTCTGATTCTGCCGCCTGAAATGGGCGAGCGAACGGTATCATCCATAATGAAAGAGATCCACGATGAGTGTCTTGAAAACGGCATCGCGATAGTCGGCGGGCATACCGAGTTTAGCGGCCGGTATCGGCATCCGGTGATGAGCGCCACTCTGGTGGGCACTGCCGACAGGGTGCTCGACGCCTCGGATATCTCGCGCGGCGACGCGATACTCGTCTCGAAGCACGTCGGCATAGAGGGGATGGCGATACTCGCGTCGGACAGGCCGGACCTGCTGGAGACGGTGTTCTCGCGCGGCGAGATCCGCGAGATGGAGGGATGGTCCGACCTGACATCGGTCCTTCCCGAGTCCAGGCTCCTGAGAGGTTATTCATCCTTCATGCACGATCCGACCGAAGGCGGTTTCCGCGGCGGAATATCGGAGATCTGCAGGCTCTCGGGGATGTCCGCCAACATCGGGAGGGACTCCGTTCCGGTGCACGAGTACACGCTGAGGGCGTCGAAAGCTCTTGGCTTCGATCCCTTGCGGCTTGTGGCGTCCGGAAGCATGATCGCGATAGTGCCGGGTGACAGAGTGGGGGATGTTATGGATGCGTTCAGGGATCTGCCCATCGCCATGACCGTAGCCGGCAGTATCGAAGAGGCGCGCGGCACGGACGCCGTCCCCGATTCGAGGGATACCGGCGAGGAGATCTGGGCTCTGTTGAACAGAAGAGGGAGCGGGGAGGGCGCGGTATGAACAAGAGTCTCTTCTCCTTCAGGCTGAAAGCGATAGGGTCGTTCCTGGGCGGTTCCGGCAAGCTGGCAAAGTTTGGAAAGGACGTGCTGGACGCGTTGATTCTGGTATGTTATGAGGGTATCGGCTGGGAGGATATATACTATCTGACCGGATTTATAGGCACGTCTGGCGTTCTTGTCGTGACGCCGGATGAGTCCGTTCTGTTCGTCGATCCCAGATATCAGTCGCAGGCCAGGGAAGAGAGCGCCTGTACGGTCATATCATGCTCCGACGTCAAACGAAGCAGTCCGCTCAACGCCGCTACGAACTACATCGTCACAAAGAATCTGAAGAGGATAGCTTTCAGTCATGATAGTATGCCCTTTCAGGTGTTTCGGGTTATTGAGCGCGTTCTTGGAGAGGGCGCCGAATTTACGGACATCACGTATCTCATCGCCAACCTGAGAAGGCGCAAGGGCAGCATGGAGATCGCGTGCGTAAAGGAGGCGGTTAGAATTGCCTCCAATGCCTTCAAGTCAGTCCTGTCCGAAACATCCGCCGGCACCAAAGAGCGTGAGTTTGCCGGAAAGCTCGAATATCAGATGAAGCTGGGCGGCGGGGATTTCTGGGATCCCGTTCCAATAATGGTATCAAGCGGAAGGAGAACGAGCCTTCCCCACGCGTCTCCCACCGATAGGGAATTTGTCGCGGGGGACATCGTGATGGTGGATTTCGGAACGAGAGTGGCCGGATACGTCTGCGACCTGACCAGGATGATCTCGATAGGGGAGCCAGCGGAGGAGACCAGATCGTTCTATTCGGTCCTCCAGTGGGCTCAGACGGAGGCTGCCGCGGTAATAAGCCCGGGCTCGACTGCGTCCGGCATCGACGCCGCCGCCCGCTCCATTCTGGTGAGCGCGGGGCTTGGAGCGGCGTTCACGCACGGAATCGGTCACGGAATAGGGCTTTCAATCCACGAACCTCCTTCGCTGTGCGAGACATCGAGCTTCGTTCTCGCGGAGGGGGATATAATTACGCTGGAACCGGCGTTCTACAAAGAAGAGTGGGGCGGGATGAGGTTGGAGGATGATTATCTCGTCACCAGCGCGGGCGCCGAGTGCCTGTCGGGGTCGTTTTCAGGCGAACTGTACACTGTCTGACAGCCTGCCTGGCATGATGAAGGATGATCGAGTTCCCGAACAGCTCAGATATTCGCTCGCCGTTCGAAGGGAGGACATCTGCTATCTGAGCTGGGTGATCGACTCCTACGATGGGATGGGATTTCTCGTGACGGACGACTCGAAGTTGGGGCTTGTGTCCGTGCTGCTGTCGGGCGATTATAAGGATGAGCTGGAATCGCTTTTAGACGCTCTGGAGTCCGAGGGTATCGCTATGAAGAGGTTTGGCGTACAGGAGATATAAAGAGATCTGGGAGGAATGTGATGATATGGAATCTCCGATTTTAGACAGCATAAGGGAGACAATCGCGTCTTTCGCGAAGTTGGGTGCTGACTACTCCGACCTTTATATGCAGTCGGGGGTCAGTCACTCGACGCTGTTTGACGATGAGAGGCTGGATACGGTCTCGTCGTCGAGGAGCGACGGGCTGGGAGTCAGGGTTGTCCGTGGAGAGAACACGGCTTTCACGGATACGATGGGCGTAACTCCGGATTCGGCGTACCGGGCGATAGCCGATGTTTCGGACCTCTCGGGCATCGGGGCCGCCGTCCGCGGACCTGAGGGCAAAGAGCCGCTGATCGACCTCGACATGCCCGTACCGTCGTTGGACGTGGGTTTCTTTCACGACCTGGACAAGAGCCTGCGCGGTGAGTGCGAATATCTGAGACAGGCTACATTCAGGTACAGAACGTCCGTCAAGTCGGTGTTGGTGATCAGAGGCGACGGGTCTGTCGTCCGCGACCTGCGGAAGTACACCGGGTTTATGGCTCAGGTAGTCCTGGAGCGGGACGGCGAGTTGAGAACGGCTTATGAGACCCGGTCGCTGCTCTCGTCCGCGGACGAGTTCTGGTCCGGCAACTTCGGCGACGGCGGGAGCTGTGCTCATGAGATAGCCATGAAGGCGCTCTCGCGCGGTATATTGATGTTGGACGCGGTCCAGTGCCCCGCCGGCAGTATGACTGTTCTGCTGGCCGGGTCCGCCGGTGGTACGATGATTCACGAGGCTTGCGGGCACGGGCTCGAGGCCGATATCATCCAAAAGGACTTTTCCGTGTATCGCGGCAGGATCGGCGAGACCGTCGCGGACCATCTCGTCACCATAATCGACGATGCCACTATTCCCGGCAGGTACGGATCGTACGAGTATGACGACGAGGGGACTCCCGCCGCGAGAAACGTGCTGGTCGAGAGTGGGGTGTTGAAGAGCTACATGTCGGATATCCTCTCGGCAAGAATCGGCGATCTGCCGCTCACCGGCAATGGCAGGCGCGAATCGTATATGTACCCGCCCATACCCAGGATGAGCAATACATACATAAGCGCGGGGCAGAGCGAGTTCGGCGAACTGCTCGAAGGCATGGGCAGCGGGATACTCGTCAAGAAGATGGGCGGCGGGGAGGTCAACCCCACATCTGGGGACTTCGTGTTCTATGTCTCTGAGGGATATCTCGTCGAAAACGGCAGAGTCGGCCCGGCGGTAAAGGGCGCAACGCTCACTGGGAACGGCCCGGAGGCTCTGATGAACATAATCGGGGTGGGGCGCGAACTCGTTCTCGAACCGGGTACCTGCGGAAAATCGGGGCAGTCGGTCCCGGTCACTGACGGGCAGCCGACGCTGCTTATAAAGAACCTTACGGTAGGAGGAAGCGATACCGGAGATGCCTGCTAAGCGCGTACCTTCACAGGTAAAACAGGGTGTCCGCATGGGAGAGTCACGCAAAAAACCGGTCAGACCCGGCGGAGCCGCGAAGAGGAGAAAGACCTCGAAGAGAGGAATTCTCGATTTTTTTGACCGGAACCTACGGTCATTCGCGAACAGGAGTGCCGCGCTTACGTTTGTTTTCGCGCTGCTGCTGCTCTTCGACCTCTTTCTGATGGCAGCCGTATTTACGGACTGGACCGGACTCCCTGGCGGAGCGGCCGCGGAGAGGATAATCGGCCTGTTCGGCGGCGGTATTCTCGTGATTCTGCTGTACCTCGGATATGTCTTCTTATCGGCGCTCGTTAGAAGGGGCATTCCCAGGTTTGCCGCGCGGACTGTCGGGACCGCGTCGCTCTATGTCTGCGCGGCGCTTCTTCTCGGCCTCCTCGATCTCTCCAGGGCAGGCGCTCAGCCGTCCGCGTTCCAGCGGCCAGGGGAGATCGGCAGGTTTCTCTCCGAATGGTTGTTCAGGAGTGTCGGTTCGCTCGGGACTACGATGGCAGGCGTTTTTACCATAATCCTGACGCTCCTCTGCTACGGATTTAACGATCCTTTCATCGCCGCTTACGACGCGCTGCGGAACCTCTCATTAAGACTGTCCGAATGGCTGGCTCAGCGCCGCGCTTCATCCGCCGCCGCTCACGGCGCGCCGCGGAATCTCTTCCCAAGACTGTCCGAATGGCTGGCTCAGATCCACACTCTACTTATCGCCGCTTACAGCGCGCTGCGGAATCTCTTATCGAGACTGTCCGAATGGCTGGTTCAGCGCCGCGCTCCATCTGTCACAGCTTACGGCGCGCCGCGAAATCTCTTCTCAAGGCTGTCCGCCTGGCTGGCTGAGATCCACACTCTACTTATCGCCGCTTACAGCGCGACGCGGAGTCTCTTCCCGAGACTGTCCGAATGGCAGGCGGCGCGCCGCGCCGCCCTCAGACGAGACGAGACTGCTGTTGGAGGCGAGCTGTCAGCGCCGGACAGCGGCCATCCGGACGGCAATCGCGCCGGCGAATTGAAGAGCGCGCGAGGTTCCGCGGAAGATGCGGCGGACTGGCGCGAAAAGACGCCGGAGATTTCGCTGTTGAGCGGCGTAGTCATCGCGGATAGGGTTAAGCATGCCTTTCTTCCGGCGAGACAACTTCCCCCGCCTCCAGAGATATTCGGGGCAGAGCATGATTATGACGACGATATCTCTCCGGAGACAGCGCGCCCGTGGGGGGAGAGGGTAATAGAGTCCCTCTCGCGCTTCGGCATAGACGCGGAGCTAGTCGATATACTCCTGGGCCCCACTGTCATTCAGTTCAGAATACAACCACTCCCCGGAGTCAAGATCGGCAGAATCGCCTCATCCTCGAACAACCTCGCAATGGCGCTCGCCGTCGCCAACCTCAGAGTCGAAGCTCCGATACCGGGACATCCTTACGCCGGCATAGAAATACCGAACCCTAAGCGCAGGGTGATCCCCCTGCGGTCTATAATAGAGGAGATTGAGTTTCAGTTCACCGATAAGACGCTGCCGCTCCCTATGGGGGTGACCATAAACGGCGATCCGCTCGTAGTTGGGCTGGAAGAGATGCCCCATCTGCTGGTGGCCGGCGCTACCGGTTCCGGCAAGAGCGTATTTGTAAATGACTGCATAGTCGGCCTGTGTTCCATGCGGAAGCCGGACGAGCTGAAGATGGTTCTGGTCGATTCCAAACAGGTGGAGATGTCCGCGTATGAGAGGCTCCCTCACCTTCTCATCCCTCCGGTGACCAATCTCAAGAAGGCCGTACGCGTACTCGCGTGGGCGGTAAAGGAGATGGAGCGAAGGTATACGCTCTGTACCTCGATCAAGGTCAGGAACCTCGATTTTTTCAACGAATCGGCGTTCTCAAAGGACAAGCTGCCCCACATCGTGATTGTCATCAACGAGTTAGCCGATCTCATGATGACCGCGCTGAAGGATGTCGAGGAGTATATCTGCAAGCTGGCTCAGATGGCCGGGATGGTCGGCATTCACCTGGTGCTCGCCACGCGGAGGCCGTCGGTCAACGTGATAACCGGGCTGATCAAGTCCAATGTGCCGGCCCGAGCGGCCTTTACGCTGCCGTCGGTGATAGACTCCCGCGCGGTATTGGATTGCGGCGGCGCTGAAAAGCTGCTTGGCAAGGGAGATATGTTCTTCATGTCCACGCGGAATCCCAAGCCCTTGCGCGTTCAATCTCCCTGGATTGACGAACAGTCGATATCGCGCTGGATAGATTACCTTGTCAATATGTTTGGGAGACCCGTTTACGCGGACATCGGCGATCAGGGCGGCGCGCCCTTAGGGTTCGAGGAGAGCGGGTACTTCAGCGACGCGATGCTGGACGAGGCGGTCAGGGTAGTAATCTCCTCCGGGATAGCCTCAGCGAGCGGACTTCAGAAGCGTCTGCGCATCGGTTACCCAAGGGCGGGGCGTCTTGTCGATATAATGGAGACCGCCGGAATAATAGGGCCGTCGGATGGCACTCGCGCCAGGGAGGTACTGGTCGGCGAGAGGGACGCGGTGAAAATACTCGAACGGCTGAGAGGCGGAGACTGAGGACGGCCATGAGAGTCCCATTCGTGGCGACGAGGGAACTCGATATATTCATATCCCCTGACATCGGCGCTCATAGTCACACGTTGCTGGTGTTAGGCGGCAGGATGCCCGAGCCGGAGTGGCTTCGCGATCTCGCGGGCAGGAACTCCGCCGGCGTCTGGGCTGTCGATAGCGGCGTGGGTTCATGCAGGAGATCGGGGTTGTCTCCCCAGGGGGTAATAGGCGACATGGACAGCGCGGCTCAGGAAGATCTGAATTGGGCGCGCGACCGCGGCGCGATCGAGAGGCTGTTCTCGAGCGATAAAGACTTGACCGACTTTCAACTCGCGCTCGGACTGTGGGAAGAGGAACGCCGCGCCGGCGATTCGATGATTGTCTCCGGTTGCTTTGGCGGCAGGCTCGATCACCTCTTCAGCGCGATAAACACCTTTTCTCCTAAGCTCGCTGGCAACGGTCGCGAGAGACATGCCAAAGACCGGCGCTGCATGGCCGACGATGTCGAGGGTATTTTTTTTGTATGCGACGGCGAGACCGTCGAGATGGATTTTCGCCGCTGGCCGCTCTCCATCTCTCTGCTTCCCTTCACGGACAGATGCGACGGCGTTAGCGTCAGCGGCGTCAGATGGCCGCTCAATGACGCGACGCTCAGCAGAGGTTTTCCGTGGGCTGTCAGCAATGAAGTCTGTCCTCTCCCCGGCGAAGAGGAGAATCTCCCGACGGTCAGAATAAACATAAGTTGCGGGGAAGGGGTTCTGGCCGCCTACTGGTCTTTCGCGCAATGAAATTAAGAGAGCGGCGGGGCTGCCGTCTCATATAAAATGGGCCGTGCTACACGGCCCTGCGAACCCTATTGGAACGGAGACACTTTGTGCAGATCTTCATCCGCCTGGACTCTCCTCCGCCCATATCTATCATGACGCTTCTCAGATTGATGAGCCAACGCCTCCGCGTGTGACGGTTCGAGTGGCTCACGGCATTGCCGGTGGAAGGTCCCCTGCCGCAACAGTCGCAAAATTTGGACACTACATACACCCCCTCGCTGATCTCGTTTACAAAGACAACCCGCGCATTTTATCACAGAAACCGCTCCTTGTGAATCACAAGGTCATCTTTTACCCGGATTGAGCACCCCTACCCTCTGTTTAAAGAAAGTCTTGAACCACTTGGCGACCTCTCTCGGGAGGATTCGGTACCCCTTGCGCTCCTTGGACAGCCACAGGAAGTAGTCGTTCATGAACGCCTCCTGTGTCGCCCTTATGCCCTTGCCCTTGTTGGTCTTGAGGAGGGCGTAGGTATCCTTCAGGGTTCTGTCCTCGTCGTTGTCCCATCTGAACGCGCCGAGCGCGAAGCAAAAATCCTTGATGTCCGAGACGACGCCGAACATAGGTATCACCAGGCTGTTGTCCTCCCAGTCGTAGACGCCGAGCCCCTGACCCGGAATGATGATGACCCTCGGAATGCCGTACATTCTTATGCGGGACGCGCGAAGCATGTCCGGATCCATGGGGGTCAGGTCCATCATTATTTCGCCAGCCCTGCTCATGGATATCGGCCTGGTCCTGTTCTGACAGAGTGGGGACGTATCGACGCGCCCCGTCCTCGCCGCGAGCGTCATGAAGTCCTTCTTGTGGTTTATCCCCTCCCGCAGCTCCATCTTGAGAGCGGGAACGCCCTGCCCCTTATACTTCTTAGCCGCCATCTCCGCGCGGGTCTTCCATCTCTGTGCCTCGTTCGTGACATGAACTATGAGGCTCGCGAGAAATTTGGTCTTGTCATGCAGGGCATTGATGTTCTGTATAATTTTGAGGGACTGATCCGGTCCGTTCGTCTGATCCGCGTTATTATCGCCATCCTTCAGAGACAGGGATTCGGCGGACTCCGTCAGATCCTCGTCCGGCTCCGGCTCTGCCTCCTCGCGTTGGGCCTCCGGGGTCTTCTCCGCATTGGGCTCATCTGGAGCGGCGGCCTCGTCATCCTCGGTCTTTTTCTCCAGAAAGTCGTCGGTTATCTCCGCGAACGGGTCGAAACTGTCAATCTTGCTCCGGTGGGTGTTCTCCTCGGTATGCGGGACGGAGGCTGTTTCGGCTGGAGCGGCGGCCGCGTTTTTTTTCTTCTCCGTGTCGGTCAATCTGTGCTCCAGCGCCTCCAGAGCGGTCGAGAAGGCGTGTTCGGCGACCAGGTAACGCCTGCTGTTCTCCGAAATACGCTCCCGCTCCTCCTTTTCTGCCTCTCTTACGCGCTTTGTTCTCATATCGACCTCAGTGACATCCTGAAGTCCCCGCTCCATATTCGTCAGCATCTCATCAAGTTCCGGCCTCTCCATAAGTCCGAACTTGGAGAAGAGGGCGTTCACCACCATCCGCCTCCGGCTCATCGTAGTTTTCAACTCGGCGGAGAACCGATTCAACTTCTCCTCCAGCGTCACGCCCCCCTCGGGTCCGGAGTAGGGCTTGCGGAAGATGAGGGAATAACTCTCCCTGATGTAATCAGTTAGGCGGTTGTACTGGTACATATCTACCGAGGAGGGCTGAGCCAGATAGTCGAAGAAAGCGTCGTTAGGAGTTGTGTACTCCGAACAGAGATGGCCGTAGTCTATGAACAGCCGTTCAGCGGGGTCGAACTCCAGCTCGTCTGGAGGTCCAGCGTCTATTTTCGCCTCCACTATACCCCACAGGAGATCCCAGTACTGCTGAGCGGCCTTCTGCCAGACGATACGCGCCATCTTCCTCGCCTCGGCATCCTTGGCGCCCCGGAGTTTGAACATATTCTTTCCCAGAACTTCCATCTGTTTCGCTATCTCGCGAACATCTTTGTGGTCCTTCCACAGATCCACAATGCGGCCGATTGCGTTGTCGTAAGCTCTCATATCATTTTCGTCACGAACCTGGGCTTCAGCCATCACGAATCACCATCCCCGGAGCCCTCTCCAGCGTTGGATCCGTAGATTGGCTGCCCGGAGAGGCACGCCTGAATTCTCGCGTACCAGTCTATAACCTCAATCCCGCTCAGCACGGAGACGCATGTAAACTGGGGGTCCTTCTCGCCGCCGAAGGAACACGCCTCGATCGACGCGTTCCAATCGTCGTTCGTAAAAGTGACCATGCGATCCTCTTCGCCCGGCAGCCGGGTGTCCGGAACTATTCCGAAGGCCACTGCGCCGGCTTCGTCCACATACCGAGTGACTCTGAAGCGTTTGTCTCCCTGGCTTGCCGAGATAATCTCAAAGCGCTCGCGTTTTTTCAAGCCCCTGGACTCGCCAACTTTCGACACATCCGGAATCTTCTCCATCTTTACCTTTTCGAGGACGGGCCAGAGCCTCAGATAAGCGGTGATCTTGGATAGAAAGCTCTTCCCTGCGGCCGCCAGGGCTCCAAGCGTCTCCTCCGACCTGTAGGACTGAGTCGGAAGATGAGCCCAGAGCGCCTCGCTGAATATGTGTTCGCCGCCGGAGGACCAGTCGCTGAAGCCGAGGAGCATCGCCTTCGAGATGGGGAGCAGGAACTCGCTCCATCTCTGAGGGTTTATGTGGGAGAGCTCTTTTGCCAGAGGCAGGTTTCTCATGGTAGATGGGAGTTCGCCGTTCTCGATCATTATGGCCGGCCAGGGTTTGGCATCCGTCAGAGAGGCTTCGACGAGGTTTTTTTCCTCGCCGGTTGCCATGAAACACGGCCTTACGCGCCACTTACCCTTCTTTGGGGTATAAACGAACCAGAGCGTATCCCGCTTGTTTTCGGCGATAATGGAGAGGTCGGCCTCGCTGCGCGCGGTCTTCGGAACGTGTATCAGATCGCCCAGGAGCTGCACTCCCCGCCATGCGAGCTGATTTAAAGCGATCGCTTCGCTGGCCTTCCCAATGAGGTTGCGAACCCCTTCGCCGATCACGTCCATGCCGTATTCCTTCGTCTGCCTGCCGACCTTTATCTTGAGGCTCTTTCCTCCTCTCTCTATCCATGAGAGCGGAACGTACTTCTTTTTCTCGCTGTAGGTGTTGAAGATGCCCAGCCTTGGGATCCCCTCGCTCCTCGCTATCAACAGCGTGAGATCGTCATCTATCTCTTCCTCCGCAACTGTCGCAAACTCACTCTGCATCACCAAGAGTACCACCTCGCCCGAATTGTTGTTATGCGGTTACAACATATTACAAATAAGATTATATACTATAGACTCCACAAGAGCACAGGTTTAAAACAAACAATAATGTGGGCTGCCGCTAGGCGCGGTGGTCTTATTGCAGCCGTTCACAGGCTGACTAGTCAAAATCTCTTGGGTTTTGTCTCTATACTCACGAGCGGGAACATCCGCCGGACGATTAGGCCGCCTGGCGCAAAGGGCTTTCGCTCTCTGACAGATCCACTCGCTCGCGAGTATACAAAGAGGGGGTACAAGTATCGAGCCGAAGAATTTTTATATTTTAAGCGGGAAACCTGAGCGTGACCGACGAGCCGCGCCTTCCGTCGCTCTTCACCTCGATCCTGCCGTTGTGGAGCTTTACTGCGTGTTTTACTATGGAGAGGCCGAGCCCCGTGCCGGGGACGGCGTCGCACCTGCTCCTATCCACGCGATAGAAACGTTCGAAGATCCGCTCCTGTTCGTCCGGAGGTATGCCGATGCCGGTGTCAGAGACGGTGAATACCACCTCGACGCCTTCTCCCGCGTCTCTTTCGAGCCTTTCAAGCGTCACTCGAACGGACCCGCCCTCCACATTGTACTTTATCGCGTTGTCTATGACGTTCATGACCGCCTCGTCCAATATCCGCCTCACGCCGCGGACCTCGGAGCTCCCTCCTTCGTAATGAACCGATACCCGCATCCTCTCCGCGATGTCTCGGGTCCTCTGAATCGAGAGATTGACGAGTTCATCCAGATCCACAGGCTCCTGAGGCAGCGAACCGACGCCCTCGTCAAGCCTTGATAGCGCCATTACGTCGCCGACGATGGCTATGAGGCGCTGCGTCACGTCGTAAATACTTTCGGCGAAACGTGGGATGTCCTCGCCCTTGGCCACACCGTTGGCGATGATCTCGGCATATCCCGATATGGCGGTCAGCGGCGTGCTGAGTTCATGAGACACGTTGGCGGTAAACTCACGCCTCAGCTTCTCCCTGTCCTCCCTCTCAGTCACATCCACGAGGAGCACCACGGCCCCGCATACGGCGTCGCCGTTCCTTACAGGGTTAGCCATTACCCGCAGATGTTTGTCCGAGACAGCGAGCATCTCCTCCGCTGGATATCCTCCGAGCGCGCGTTCCACAGCGAGGTAGAAGGGCTCGCTCCTGTTAAGCGTCAACGCTCCTTTCCCGACCGGACTGGCGGAGTTCGCGTGAAGGAGTTCGAGCGCGCTCCTGTTGCAGGACAACACGTGAGCCTCGTCATCCAGCAGCAGCATCCCCTCCCGCATGTTATCAGTCATTGTCGAGAACTCGATCTGCCTCTGCCTGATCTCATCCATCTGTTCCGCTATTATGTCGTTCTGTCTCTTCATCCGCGAGAGAAGAGGGGCGAGTTCGGCGTACACCGCGTTCTCCTCCGGCCTGTCTAGGTTGAGCATGTTTATAGGAGCGACAATCCGCCGTGTCACGCGTGTTCCGATGACCGCGGCCGCCGCGAATACCGCCGTTACGATAGCCAAGGTTATCAGCGTCAGGCGCGGCAGGGGGGCGAAGACGCTGTCGGTCGTCATGGCGACGCGCAGCACCTTTCCATCCGGCAGCCTCGCGGCCCTGTAAAACGTCTGTCTGCTGATCGTCGCCGAAAACCTGATGTCCTCGCCGATGCCCTCCTCGACAGCCTGCTTAATCTCCGGCCTGTTCATGTGATTCTCCATGATGGACGCGTCCCAGCCGTTGTCGAAGATCACCCTTCCGTCACGGTCGATCAGCGTTACCCTCGGAGCGGAGCCGCTCTCCGAAATTGATTGCAGGTACGCGACGCCCGATAGGTTCACCGCGGATACTATCAGGTCCGACTCCGCGGCCATCTCAAGCATCACCCTTTCGGCAAATCCTCTGTATACAGCCATGTGTATCAAGACCGCCGTCAACACGATCGACACCGCCGCGAGCAGACACGTGAAGACAAGAATCCTCCTTCTCAACGCGCGCCTCCCATTCTGTATCCCACGCCTCTCACGGTCTGTATCAATTCGCCGCGGGCGCCCAATTTGCTCCTCAATGTCCGAATGTGCACATCGACCGTTCTGGTCTCGCCGCTGAAGTCGTAACTCCACACGGCGGAGAGTATCTGATCCCTTGTGAGGACAATCCCAGCGTTGCGGAGCAGATAGGCGAGCAGGTCGAACTCCTTCAGCGTGAGAGCTATCTCCTCTCCGCCGACAGTCGCGATATGTCTTGGAATGCTGACAAACAGCCCGCCGACGTTGTATTCGTTCTTCTGGCCGGCCGCGCCGGAGCGTCGGAGCAGGTTTCTCACACGGGCGACAAGTTCCATAACCCCAAACGGTTTTGGCATGTAGTCGTCCGCGCCGAGGTCGAGCCCAAGCACCCTGTCGAACTCGGCGCCCTTAGCCGTCAGCATCATGACGGGCAGATCCGCCGTGGCTGGAGATCCCCTCAGCCTCTTCAAGATGGCGAGTCCATCCTCGCCGGGCAGCATTATGTCGAGGAGAACGAGAGCCGGCATCCTCTGCTTCATGGCGGCCCAAAAGTCGCGCCCGCTGGAAAATCCGCTCGCCTCAAAACCGGTGTTCTGGAGGGTATAGACCACCAGCTCGCGGATACTCGCGTCATCCTCCACCAGATAGATCATGCCGAGCCCTTTCTCTCGCCGGTGATCGAGTAGACGACCCACTCGGCTATGTTTACAGCATGGTCCCCTATGCGTTCGAGATACTTAGCGATCATCAGCAGGTCCAGACAGTCCTCCCCGAGTAGTGGGTTGTTAGCGATGGACCCTATCAACTCACCCTTGATCTTACTGAACAGATCGTCAACTATGTCGTCGCTCTCTATGACCCCTCGGGCCTTTTCGAGGTCGCCGGTCACGAACGAGTCCACGCTCTCCGATAACATCTTTATAGCGGCCTTGGCCATGTCGGCGATGTGGATATCGCTCTTGACCGAGCTGCCGGCCATGAAGGCCGATATCTCGGCGATGTCCGCCGCCTGATCTCCTATCCGCTCCATGTCGGTTATGATCTTATGAGCGGACGTAATCTGCCTCAGGTCGCCGGCGACCGGCTGCTCGCGAAATAGCAGCTTCACGCATAACGCCTCTATCTCCCTCTCGTAGGCGTCGATCTCGCTCTCCAGCTTGACGGCCCTCTCCCTGTATTCGGGCAGCTCGTCCAACAACCCCTTCGCGGCGCTCGCGATGGCTTCCTCGCAGAGCGCGCCCATACGGATGAGCTCTGTGTGCAGAGTTTCGAGCCGTCTTCGATAACCGTCCCGCATTATCCGAACCTCCCAGTGATATAGTCCTCCGTGCGCTTGTCGCGGGGCATTGAGAAAATTTTCTCGGTATCGTCATATTCGACCATCTCGCCGAGGAGAAAGAATGCCGTCCTGTCGGAGATTCTCGCGGCCTGCTGCATGTTGTGGGTCACTATGACTATAGTATAATCCTTCTTTAATTCCGACGCGAGGTCTTCTATTCTGGACGTAGATATGGGATCGAGCGCCGAAGTAGGTTCGTCCATCAGCAGCACCTCCGGCTGAACAGCGAGCGCCCTGGCTATGCACATCCTCTGCTGCTGTCCGCCCGACATGGAGAGGGCGCTCTCCCCCAACCTATCCTTCACCTCATCCCATATCGCGGCATCCCGCAGCGATCTCTCCACTATGGCGTCGAGCTTCACTCTCGAACGAACGCCGTGCGTGCGCGGTCCGAACGCGACATTGTCGTATATGCTCATCGAGAACGGGTTCGGTTTCTGAAAGACCATGCCGACGCGCTTACGCAGCATATTTACGTCGATGTCCCCATATATATCTTGCCCGTCGAGGGTTATCCGGCCCTCTATCCTGCAGCCTGGCACCAGGTCGTTGAGCCTGTTCAGCGTCCTCAAAAACGTGGATTTGCCGCAGCCGGACGGCCCTATCAGCGCCGTCACCCCGCGCGAGGCGATCGGCATATCTATGTCCTTCAGCGCCTTCGATTCGCCGTAGTACAGGCTGAGCCCCATTACCCTCATCTTGTCGCTATCCACGGCCGCCGATTATCCTCCCCGCGAGCGCGCTGGAGATCGCGTTGATGGCGATAACCAGGGCCAGCAGGACAACGGCTGTCGCGTAGGCCTGTTTTATGTGCAGTCCCTCGCTCGACAGATTGTACATGTGGACCGACAGCGTGCGGACGGACGAGGTCAGGCTGACTGGCACGCGGGCCACGGTTCCAGCCGTGAATATGAGCGCCGCTGTCTCTCCGACCACGCGCCCGGTCGCCAGTATGATTCCGGCCATGATTCCAGGCACGGCGGGCGGCAGCACAATGGCGAACACCGTCCTGAGCCTGCCGGCTCCCAGGCCGAAACTACCCTCCCTGTAGGAATCTGGGATCGACTTGAGCGCCTCCTCCGCGGTGCGCATGATTATCGGGAGGATCATGACCGCCATCGTAAAGGCCCCGGCCGCCAGAGAGTATCCCCACCTCAGGGCCACGACGAAGAGCAGCATCCCGAACAGCCCATAGACGATGGACGGAATGCCCGCGAGTGTCTCAGCCGCGATTCGGACCACAGCGATCAGCCTGTTATCCTTCCTCGCGTACTCGTTCATGTATATGGCCGCGAATATTCCGAGCGGTGAGGCTATCAACAGGGAGAGCATCGTGACCGACACCGTATTTATCAGGGCGGGGACGAGCGAGACGTTCTGACTGTTGTACTCCCACTCGAAGAGGCTGTACTCCAGATTGGGTATGCCCTTTACGAGTATGTACCCAACCAGGATGAGAAATACGAACATCGTGATCCCAGCAGCCAATGTGACACAGAGCCGGAGAAGCGCCGAGAGCGGTCTTCGCCTGAGTTTCCAAAGCTCCATCAAGATATTTCAACTCCTTTCCGAGTTCCTTGCGAGGGAGAACGACAGATTCGTCAAGAGGATGAACACAAATAGGACCACTCCGGTCGCTATCAGAGCCTCTCGATGCAGGTCGGCCGCGTAACCCATTTCGAGCACTATGTTCGCAGTGAGAGTCCTCACCCCTCGAAAGAGGCTGCTTGGGACGACCGCCTGATTGCCGGCGACCATGATTACCGCCATGGTTTCGCCTATGGACCTGCCGATGCCAAGGATAACCGCCGCAAGGATGCCGGACCTGGCCGCGGGCAGGACGGCGAAGAATACCGCCTGTTCGTGAGTGGCGCCAAGCGCCAGCGCTCCCTGGTAATAGCTCTCGGGTACGGCGCGTATTGCCGTTTCCGACACGCTTATTATGGTCGGTAAGATCATCATCCCCAACAAGAGCGAGGCAGTGAGCACGCTCTTTCCGCTGCCGCCGCTGATGACCCGGATAGCCGGAACCATGACGACGAGCCCGAAGAAGCCGTACAGGATGGATGGTATTCCAGCGAGGAGGGAGATTGCCGGCGAGAGAAGCCGATGCAGCCAGTCAGGGCAGAATTTCGCCATGAAGGCTGCTGTCAGCACGCCGACCGGTACCCCGACGACAATCGCTCCCGCCGTCACATATAAGCTGCCGAGGATCATCGGCCAGATGCCGTAGAGATTGTTTCCCGGCCGCCACTCGGAGCCGGTCAAGAACCTGACGAACCCTATCCTGCCAATAGCGGGAACGCCATTCGCGAACAGAAAGAGACAGATCAACGCCACGCAGAATATCGAGGCGCAGGCCGCGGCAAGGAAGACAGTCTTCATAAAGCTCTCTTTTATATGATTCATCGTCGCGTATCGTAAAATCCGGGGCTGTCCGCCGGCCGTCCTCACGACAATCGCTCCATCCGATGTTTACGAAACCCGGCCCAACCCGGAGAGTCGCTTCCTGGCTGGGCCTTTGTCTCGCGGCGTGAAGTTGAGGCGGTTTCATGCCAGTTTGAAATCAAGGACCTATATCATCCGATCGCTCGTCTGAAGCCAAACCGGCATCGGTCAGCCGCGCGCTATTTTACGCCAGACCAGCCGGTTATCTCGCCGGTGAAAATTTTCATGACCTGGTCTTTTGTCATGTTTGTGACCGGATTGCTCTTGTTGACTATCACAGCGATTCCATCCATTGCTATCACGGATGGCGCAAGCCCCTTCTCCTTCTCCGAGTCCTTCAGCTCGCGGGAGGACATCCCGATGTCGCACACTCCGTCGATGACGGCGTTCATTCCAGTTGAGGAGTCGCTCTGCTGTATCTCGATCTCGGTGTTCGCGTTTACCTTTTTGTAGGCCTCCGCCAGTTTTTCCATCAACGGCGTCACGGAGGACGAACCCGCCACGACGACCCTGCCCTGAGGTTTGCCTCCGCTGAAAGGACTGCCCTCGTTAATCTTGATGTATCCTCCGGCGGCCGCGATATCCTGACCCTCGCGGCTCATGATGAAGCCTATAAAAGCCTTGGCCGCCGCGCTCACGTCTCCCTTAGTAGCTACGATAAAAGGACGTGATATCTTGTAACTTCCGTTTTTGATATTGTCGGCCGTGGCGTCCGTTCCGTCGATCTTGACCGCCTTGACGGTGTCGTTCATCGAGCCCAGTGAAATATAACCTATGGCGTTCGCGTCTCCGGCGATGGACGTCATCATGACGGCCGTGTTGTTTGTGATCTCGGCGGTGGCGGCTGTTCTGTCCACGTTCTCGCGGAGCACTCCGAACAGTTCGATGAAAGCGCCCCTGGTGCCCGAGCCGTCCTCCCTGGAGACGACGATTATTTCAGAGTCAGCGCCCCAGGATATCCCCTCCGGGAAAAATGAAACGAACGTCAGAAACAGTGAAAGACACGCGAGCATTGCAAATCTCTTCATTGACTGATCCCTCCATACTTTTATTTTTGGTTCCTTGTATGAAGTCTATCCATCGTATGTTAAGGGTGAAATCCAGAATTTGTAAAATTCGTGTAAAGTGACTTCCACAAGTGTAGTTGCCTGACGTCTTTTTTTCTTGTAAACTGAAGTACAAGAAATCTTATAGCGTTGGAGGTTTGAAATGACGGAGAACAGAGCAAATAGAAAATATAAGGACAGCGTTTTCACCAAGCTGTGCGAGGACAAAAA
>JAIRWR010000043.1 GCA_031268885.1 Synergistaceae bacterium | reverse complement strand
ATTCCCGTTCCATTTAAGCGCGGAGATTTACTGACATGGCGCAAATTTCCCGTGTACAGAGCGCACCGCGAAATATTTGTCGCGGAAAGTTTCAGCCGCGATGACGAGAGGCTTCACGCGATGCATTTGCGCAGAGGAGACAGTTCCGATATGCTGGCATGGGGTTTGATGGTCAGTGAAGCCGGCGCTCTGTATGGCGACCACGTTTTCGCGCCCGACAGTTTTGAGTATTATCACGGCAAACTTGAGGGAAACGCGCGTTTGCTGCATTATGTGAGCCTGTATATGAAAGATGAAATCGGCCTGCCTGAGCTTTTGACTATGCAGTCAAGGATACTTATGGAGAACCTGCTAAAGAACGAATTACGAGTGGATATGCACGGGTGCTGCATACCGGAGGAGTATTTGATATGAGCGTCAAACGGCCGACCCTTAACCGATGAACAAATTAGCGAACGTTTTACGCAATCGGGAGCGTTGGCGAACCAGTCCAGTGCCGCCTTGACGTCAAGCGGATTGACTTTATGTTCGAATTCGTCAAGGTCAGATTCAGATACGAATTCCGCTATTCCGCTTTCGAGTTCCTCAACCAATTCTTCGAGGAGTCCGGCGAGTACTGACTCCATCTTGTTCACGCTAATATGTACAGAGATGGGAGAAAGCGCAACGCAGGAAAAGGGGAAATTTCAATGAGCCAAACCATAAAACTGTACCACGGTTCAATCCACGACTTCAACGAAATTGATCTTTCACGCGGCAAGCCGTTCAAAGACTTCGGGCGCGGTTTCTACACTACGCGGAACCGTGACCACGCCGTAGGCATAGCCTATCGTAACCGTGAAATTTTGCTGTCACGTTTGCAGGAGGCTGGGATAAAATCCGACGTAAAACGTTGGCTCTATACCTACACAGATAAAGCAACGGCGTACTTGAAACAAATCCGCAAGGAGGAGATACGATGAATCAAGAACAGATACCGCAAGCATCGGAGTTCGTAGCGGACTTAACCGCCGCGGAAGTCGCCCGCCGTTATGCCGAACAGAAAGGCATTTCAACAACAGACGGAGTACGCGAGTTTATGGCGACGAAAACATACTCGCTCCTTATGAATCCAAAGTCGTATCTCTCGCTTGAAAGCGTGGAGTATGTTTTGGATATGCTGACCGCCGAACTGAGCGGCGACACCGAGCGTTGGCTCGAAATTTAGGAGGCTGTTATGTGGAGAGAAATCGACCCGGTTGCCGCGATGCAAACGCAGATAGCTCGCCTGTACTGCAAGCGGCACAACATCGGGATAAAAGAGTTCCTTGAACTCGACCGCAAGGCGAATATTCTCGGCTATATCGAACTGTGCTACGAGCCGTTTCACCTCACCGGCGAAGAGGGAATACTCAATGAAATTGATGAGTATTGCGCTGAACGTTTGTCGCAGATTCAAAGCATTTAACACTGCACAAATCTTGCTGCGTACATTTGTCGCATCACGGGTAACCCGGCCCGCGTAGTCTGTCCGTGGTGGGCTCAAAAAAATTGACCGGATGAATTAAAGTTTAAGGAACCAGTGAACAGATTTATTATATCGGCGTCTGATTTTCATACTCGCCCGAATTAACTAAATCACCGTCAAGCGCTTTGAGCAGCAGCAACTCGTTGTCGAGCTCGCGAGTCATTGCCCAAAGCAATCCGGTAATATCGTCCGCTTTCGAGTTCCTCAACAAATTCTTCGAGTCCGGCGAGTAATGACCTCATCTTGTTCGCGCTGTATCCGCAGAACGTGACTTCGCAAAGTAAATTTGTCACCTCACGGGTGACCCATGACTGCTGCCCAGATTATACAATTCTCGCGTACAAAATAAATGCGTATCGCGCGAAAGGATGATTCAACATGGCTGAAAAAATGAAAAGAAACATATCTGAATTGGATTCAATGACATATATCGGAAACTCACACGTAAGACATGGAATGCCTTGTCAGGATCGCGCGATAGCAGTGAAGGATAAAGATCTTGTAGTTCTGGCTGTCGCTGATGGAATGGGGTGTGAAGCATACAGGCACGTGGAACTTGGAGCCGAATTTGCCGTGAACTATGTAAAAGAACATGGCAAATCTCTGATGGTACACGCTGGAAAAGCAACATTCACAAAAGAGCTTCACCGGTTCATGTATGCGCTTGGGTCGGAAATAGTAAAATACGCGCATAGTATGGGGATGTACCCGGACGATCTTCATACAACACTATCGTTTTCGTTAATCGGCCCGGAGCATTTTCTCAACGTGTCGATAGGGGATTCCCCGCTCTACACGTTGACGAAACATGGACCTATGTTCCTAGACGGAAACGATAACGGATCGGATCGGGAGTACATCAACCGGACTTACTCCGTTGTGGATATGGATTACTCCATAAACTACATGGGAGTACAGGTTGGATTTATAAAGAATCTGCGTTCGGTTCTCATCACGTCGGATGGCGCTATCGGCTGGTCGAAACAGGAACAGCTTCTGAACGGCGAAAACTTCGGCGATCTTCCCGCCTGGTATTATGACATGCTGGCGGGGAAGGCGGATATGAAAACCACTGTCGAAAGGTTGGCGGAAGAAGGATACGACGATGTTGGCATCGCGTACTATGTTCACGATAAGTAGTTGCGTTTTGCGCCATGTACGTGAGAAAATTCATCGCGTGAAGGGTCGAATAAAAACAGGGGGTGCCGGTCATGCCGTTTGAAATAGTGCGGGAAGACATCACGAAGATGAAGGCGGACGCGATTGTGAACGCGGCGAACACCGATCTGCTAATGGGCGGCGGAGTCTGCGGGGCGATCTTCGCCGCAGCGGGCGCGTCGGAACTGCAAAAAGCGTGTGACAAACTCGCTCCGATCGCTACAGGCGAGGCGGTCATCACGCCGGGGTTCAACCTCCAAGCGAAATTTATCATCCACGCGCCGGGTATTCACTCTCGTCCGCGCTGGCGTTCGACGTGATCGTCGGGTTCTATATCGCACGCGGCAAGTACGACATCCACGCGATTAACGAAGCCCTGTACAAGTACGACCAGCAGTTATCATGATCGCGAGACTTGCGTCAGACTGATTTGAGATGGAGATTCGAGGATGAATATAGGGCGTGTTTGAAAACTAACTGCCTCAACGAAGATCAGCCATTTTAGGCACTTTCTTAGTGCGTTTAATGGTCAAATAGGAGTTTTCAAACACGCCCTAGAACAGTTTAGACTATTTGGAGGTGTTCAATGTGAGGAAAATCCTCTTTTTTGTCCTGGCCGTGTTCGTCCTTGCGGCGCCTATATATGCTGTGGAGAGGGCAGAACCGCCTCGCCGGCCAAGCGTGCCTGAGCGCCCGGCGCGTCCGAGCCAGCCTGGACATCCGAGGGAGGATAAACCGCGAATACCTCCCATCTGGATTGAAATTAGGACGGGCGGCGACAGCCAAGAGCGGGACGAGCCCGAATACGACGGGAGGATCTTCATTGTGCCAAGTTCTTCGTCCCAGTGGAGCAGGAGCGTAGACGTTGGAGCCGGTACCTTCCGCCTGAGCGCGCCTTTAGTGCTGCCCCCTCAGCTGAAGAGCTCCGATGTCGCGCAGATAAGGGCAATATTCAACGACGTAGTGGACAGAAGAACTGTAGACAACGATATCGAAGCGGATGCGACGAGGTTCTCCGCGGGGGGCAGGGTAGCATCCGGAAGAGGTCTTGGCGATGTGGAGCTGATACGCGTGGTGCTGGAACGGACGGATGGAGGCGCGTTCGCGCAGGACCTGAGCATAGGCCTTAATGGTCTGACAGTAGGCGGATACTGACGGTTCTTCTGGCTTTTCGGGGATTGTATTTGGCGGTTGCGTTTTAGTCTGATACAATGTATATGGGTCCGCGGTTGTGGCATATGCGGCGAGTCTCGCCGGTGACTGCCGACTTGAAAGGAGGCGGCGCGCTGTCTACAAGTGACTGGAAGAATTCAAGCATATTTCGCAAGACTCTCAACTCCCTAAATGGTTTCCGAGTCGCTTTCTTGAAGGAGAAATCCATAATGCAGGAGACAGTTGCGTTGTGGGTCGCAGTGCTTCTTGCCGTTTTGCTTGGATGCGACGGATCTCAGATCTTTCTGGTCTTTCTCGCCTGCCTGCTGCCCATAACCCTCGAGCTGGTGAATTCGGCAATGGAGATCTTCATGGACCACATCCTTGGCGCTACGTATCGCGAGGAGATACGCAGAGCAAAGGACATGCTCTCCGCGGCGGTATGCCTGGCCCTCCTCATAGGCTATTGCGGATCGGTCTGGGTGATCTTCTTCGCGAACAAGTAAATGCCGGACATCCAGGCCTATAATAAACAAGGCCTGTGATGAACGGGCCGATGGGGCTTTTGAGCTTTTATCCGCTCAATTATCTTCTTGCCTTCAGCCTCTCCCTGATTGCGGCGGAAGTTTTGGTCTTGCCAAGTCCGCCCAGGGTACAGCGCAGTTCGAGGGGTAAGCTGATTCCGATATCGTATATTGCCTCAATCGTCTGGTCCAGGGGAATTACCTTGTCATAACCGGCCAATGCCATGTTAGCGCACACTATGGCATTCGAGCCCCCCATTACATTCTTTCCCAGACAGGGCACTTCAACGCGGTTTGCCACAGGGTCGCAGGCGAGGCCGGTCATATTCTGGAGGGCCATTGAAGCGGCATCCAGAGACTCCGCCAGATCTCCTCCCATCATCTGAACGACACCGGCCGCGGCCATGGACGAACCCGAACCGCATTCGACCTGACAACCCCCGACCTCGGCGGCAAATGTGGCCGACTCCGCGATAAAAATACCGATCAACCCAGCCATCAGCATCCCTTTCGTGATCTCCTCTTTGGACATGCCCAACGACCGCCCCAAACCGACCAGAGTTCCAGGAAGGCAGCCGCAGGAGCCGGCGGTCGGCGCCGCGACGATGACGCCCATCGAGCTCTTCACCTCCATTATGGAGGTTATGCATTGGACAACACTGTTCAGCACATCGCCTGGGACGAGTCTTCCCTCATCGGCGCCTTGGGAGATTTTGCGCGCCTGCGCCCCCAGGATCCTGTCCTCATAGGCAGTTCCTCTCAGCCCTTCATCCACGCTCTTCTCCATGATCGAAACCAGGCCGCGCATCTTTTGAAAGACTTCGTCATTCGAAACGCCTCCTCTGCGGCTCTCATAGATGACCGCGTATTCCCAGGGCTTCAAATCTCTCCCATCCGCATATTCAAGCAGTTCAGCGGCCGTTTTGAAGGGAACTTCGACCGACGCGCTCGAACGCGTCGGGAGTATAGGCTCCAGATAAGCGACATCGACTACGCACTCCAATCTGCTTAAAATATCTTTGGGGGAGAGGTTCGGCGCTTGCGAGTATTTCAACTCAATCAGCATTTTTTGTCCGCTCTGTCCGGACTCCGTGATTCGAACAGAGTCGGCGTTCGGGAACAGTTCGAGAATCTGCCGTCTGACGCTGTCCGCGGACTGCCTTTTTGTATCAGCCGTAAAGAGGAGTTCGTAAAAATCACCCGCGATCGACACATCAAACCCATCGTACTTCCGCATTTCAATCATTCCGCCCCCGACCGAGACGCCCTCCCAGGAGCGGGATCTGCCTCTGCTGTCACGCGCGATGACGCGATAGTTATTAGGATGGGACGCGCCATAGTCGAGAACGCGGAATTCAATCTCCACACCCCGTTCCCTGGCGATCTTCTCCGAATAGAGCGACAGAGGATCCGTCATATCGATCCCCAAAATCCCACCGGCAAATCCCATATCGGTTCCATGTCCGTCATGAGATTCGGCAAGAGACCCGTTTACGTCAAAATCCACTACGACTTTAGCCACGTCGCCATCCAGGGACTGCCGAACGAGATCCGCTATTCTGGATGCGCCCGCGACATGAGAACTGGAAGGTCCTCTCATTACGGGACCGATGATGTCATTGAATATACTTGGCGGGAGCTTTTTCATGAACGGAGCCTCCTATTTCAGATCGGCATCAGATCGTGATTCCAACGCCTTCCGCAAGCGCTTTTTTAAAAATTTTATAGCCGATGACGACATCGAGCGTCGCAAAGCCGACGGTCTTCATGAGAGTGATTTCGTCGGGACTCGTTCTTCCTCTTGTTTTACCGAGGAGGACATCGCCTATCTCGCCGGTGATGGATTCCCTGGAGAATCTTCCCTCGGCCATTGGGATGAGGAACTCTCCGGCCTCGGCCATTACGGCCTCCATGTTGTCGATGAAGATGCGGTCGGCTCGGTTGACGATATATTCGTCCAGTTCGCGCTTGTGGGGGAGAAAACCGCCAACGGCATTGATATGAGCCCCTTCTTTCACCCTTCGCCCGTCGAAAACCGGGTTTGCGCTCGTCGTCACCGTGGTTATGACATCCGCGCCGTCAACGGCCGCGTCTGAAGAATCGGCCTTCACAAGCGAAACATCGAACTTTTCGGAGATATCGCAAGTTCTCGAGATAAACGCCTCTACCCTGGATGGGTCGAGGTCGAAGACGCGGATCTCCTTGAAATGACGCGCGGTCAGCATCGCTTCCAACTGAGAATGCGCCTGTCCCCCGGTTCCAAAGAGCGCTCCCGCTTCGACATTCTCATTGGCAAACAACTTCGTGGCAAGGCCGGAAACAGCGCCGGTACGCAATCTGGTCAATTCGGTTCCGTCCATGAGCACGCTGACCTCTCCCGTCACCGGATCGGTCAGCAGCAGGGTCGCCGAAACAGCCGGAATACCCTTGGCCGTGTTTCCGGGAAAGGTTGAGACTATCTTGACGCCAGCCTGGGGAAAACCCTCGATAAACGCTGGCATAAACGACGTAACATCCGTCCCAGTCAGATTGAAACTGATCCTGACCGGAACGTCGGCTCCTCCTTGAGACTGTATGACAAACGCCTCTCTGTTCGAGTCAATCGCTTCTTCCATGCTGAATAAACGGCGTATACTCCTCGCATCCAGAACAAGCATGATCAATACCTCCTAAGTTCATGTCTTACAGCTCAATCAGCTCTTTTGGGAAGAACGTCAGGACGCTGTGTCCGTCATCGGTCACCAGTACGGTATCCTCTATCCGGATACCTCCCCAGCCCGGTCTGTACATCGCCGGTTCTATGGTTATCACATTGCCTGATTCGAGCACGGTATCCAAGCCTCGTCTCAGACTCGGGAGTTCGTGAATTTCGAGTCCCACTCCGTGGCCTATCCCGTGTTCGAATGCCAGCAGGCCGGCATCCTTTATCATCCCGGCGGCCCTGTCGTTTACCTTCCCCGCTTCAGCACCGGGCATGACCATCTCAATGCTCTCCATCTGTGCCTCAAGCACGGCTTCGTAGGCTGATCTCTGCTCGCCGGACGCCTTGCCGCAGACAAATGTGCGGGTCGTGTCGGACCTGTAGCCCCCCTTGACGGCGCCATAGTCTATCAGCACCAGATCGCCCTTCCTAAGATACACGTCCCTGCGGGGGTTGGCGTGAGGCTGAGACGATCTCGCTCCAAACAGGACTATCGTATCGAACGCCGTCTCCTCCGCGCCTCCTGTTTTAAGATGATAATCCAGCTCAATCTTGATATCAAGCTCAGACACTCCTGGCCTTATCTGAGACAGGATATCTTTCAGGGCTCTGTCGGCAATCTGGCACGCCGCGCCTATCATAGCCGATTCGTGAGGGGTCTTCTTGGCCCTCATACCCTCTATCAGCGATGATGTCGGCATCATTACCACTCCAGCGTCCTCCATTCTCTTCGATATATTGTCGTAATCTCCCCATGTAATGTTACCTCTCTCGAAGCCGACGCGTCCGAAGGACCTCTCCTTCGCGACTGATGCCAGGACATCGCCCAGCGGAGGGTACGGTTGACTGTAAGGCAGCACTGTCGCGGTTTTGCACTCCTTCTCACCCATCTCCGTGTAACGAGAGTCGGCGATGAGGAAGTTGCCGCCGCTGGAGACCAACATGTAACAGTCCCTGCCGGTAAAGCCCTCCAGATACCTCTGATTCTCTGGCTTTGTTATGATGAGCGCGTCAATCTCCGCGTCACTCAGGACCTTTAGCGGTTGTTCGTTCTTGGCCGGCATCGAGGTATCGCTCCTTTAAAAAATACGCCAATTCGACGATCATATCGACCTGAAATGGTGTTGAAATCAATATCTCTCTCTGATAAATCTCTTAACGTTCTCATAGTATGGGTCGATGGACTCCTTGAATGAAGCCTCGCCGCGCCAGAGAGGGAAGGCGAAGAGCGCGGTCACATCTCTCGGCAGATCGTCGGACTCCATAGCGTCGCCCCGAATATCGGCCAGTCTCTCATGGAGCTGCCCTGTTCCATAGAAAGTCACATCCGTCGAGAACGGAGCGGCGGACCCTGCCGTCTCGGCGAAACCCGGCATATCCGGCGCCCTTTCATCGGGGCGCGTAGCTGGAGAACAACCCAGTCTGACGTTAGCCGTCTCGTCGCGCATCCCGTCCGGGGATCCCCTCCGCGCGGTCAGGCATGAGATGAGCCTCTCCCGGTCGATGCCGCGGTTTTTGAGCATGAGAAATGGATCTCTGTCAAAGGCATCCACGGACACCAGGAGCGCCGCGATAATATGTTTGCAGTCCTCTCCCTGCTCGGGGCAGCTGCAAAGCCTTTTGCACCCCTTGAAGTCATAGGGCGGAAAGTCGGCGCCCGCGTCGGAAAAAATTTTCCCGATGTCCGCCGGCATATCGCCCGACAGAAGAAGCGCGCCGTATATCGCCCGCTCGGAGAGTCCGCGTATGATTGCTGATATCTGATCCGCGGCCGGCGTCGGCGAGTATAGTCTCACCTGATACGGCTTCTTGCGTTTGTCCCGAACCTTCGCCTCTATGAGACCTGGAGAGACGTTTATCTCTATGACGTGTCCGGACCGGACATAATTTTTAGCGGCTGTTACGCGCCTCGGTCCCACGATTCTCGTTATGCTGGCAAGCCACCTGGCTGTCCACCGCTGAGAAGCGCCGGATTCCACTCCTGACTTAATGCCGGCGTATGGGCTGAGATTGGAATCGTTCTTCCTCCTGTACGCTCTCTTCCCCGGTTTGGCCGTTTTATCCATGAAAACCCTCCTAGACCTCCGTAGCGGTCGGACGCAGAAACAAAAGCCTCATGATGTCGCTGTCGGAGAGTTCGGTTATCCAGTCGTCATTGCCCTCGATAATCCTGTTCGCGACATCTTTTTTCGATTCGATAATCTCGTCTATACGCTCCTCGACCGTCCCCCTGCAACAGAAGAGGTGAACGTGGACGTTGCGCTTCTGTCCTATTCTGTAAGCCCTGTCTATGGCCTGAGCCTCAACGGCGGGATTCCACCATCTGTCGTACATGACGACGTGGTTTGCTTCGGTGAGGTTGAGTCCCGTTCCGCCCGCTCTCAGCGAGAGCACGAAAAATCTGGGGCCTGGTTCCTCCTGGAAGCGGCGAACCATTCTGTCCCTGGCGTCTCTCGGTACCGAACCGTGCAGAAAGAGCGTCTCCCTTCCAAATCGCTCCTGGAGCTGGTCTTTCATAATGCTGCCCATCTCCGCGTACTGCGTGAATATGAGAACCTTGTCGCCCGTCTCATGCATCTCCTCCGCAAGGGAGAAGAGACGCTCCAGCTTCGCCGAACGCGTCACTTCGAAATCGCCATCCTTGGTCACAAGCGACGGATGATCGCAGATCTGCTTTGCCCTTGTCAGCGCGACGATAACCAGCCCCCTGCGCCTCATCCCCAGGACGCCCGATAGCTTCCTCCCAAGGGATTCAGCCACGTCCGAGTACAGCGCGGCCTGTTCTTTTTTCAGCCCGCAGTAAACCCTCGTCTCTGTCTTTCTGGGTAGTTCAGGCGCTATATCGTCGTCCGTCTTCATCCTGCGCAGGATGAACGGGGAGATCCTATGCCTGAGGTCCTCCATGAGAGTCGCGTCGCGCCGCTCCTGTATCGGCTTTACATAGCTGTTGGAGAAGGATCTCCTGCTCCCCAACATGCCAGGCACGAGGAATTCCATTATCGGCCACAGATCTCCCGCGTGATTTTCTATAGGAGTTCCCGTAAGCGCAACCCGCCAATCCGATCTTATCGCTCTGGCGGCCTTCGATTGGCGGGCATCGGGGTTCTTTATATTTTGCGCCTCGTCGAGCACAATTCCCTGCCAGTTTATCCCTTGATACAGTGTCAGGTCCCTCTGCAGAAGCGCGTAACTTGTCAGGACAACAGCCCTGTCCGCGATCGCGCGCATGAATTCGAGGCCTCTCTTCCTCAACCGGCCGTGCTGAACGTAAGTGGACAGACCTGGGAAGAAGCGTTCTACCTCGATCCTCCAGTTCTCTATGACCGAGGTCGGGCAGACGAGAAGGACCGGACGGCGCTCTCCCTTATCGCGATGACTCTGAATCATCGCGAGAGTCTGAATCGTCTTGCCGAGCCCCATGTCGTCGGCGAGGCACGCGCCAAGGCCGAGTCCGGACAGGAATGACAACCATGAATATCCCGCGCTCTGATACGGCCTGAGTGAACATCTCATCCCGTCCGGCGCGGCGGGGGGCTCCGGAATCATGCCATCGCGCAGAGCATTGTAGATCTTCTCCAGCTCCGGAGCGTCTGTAAATCCGTCGATGTGCCTGTCCTTCACCGCCAGCCTCACCAGCTCTTCGGCCGTGCCCTCGACAGGCAGGCTTTCCCCATGCCTGCGAACCGCCATCGCGTGTGCTGGAGCGACAGATCTCCATCGGCCGCGAATCCAAACGAGGGACTTGCCCTCCTCCAAGACCGCCACCCTCTCGTCATCCGAGAGTATGACTCCGCCGACGGCAAACTCCCATCTGACCTTAAGTCTTCTGACGCTGTTCGCGTGAGGCGCGGCGCCAGCTTCGTATCGCGGCCTGACTGCTCTCTCACGCGAGATCAACCTGCCTCTAAGCGTCAGCGGGCATGTACTTCTCTCCAGCCACCAGTCGGGATAGATTATACCGACGCCCTTCCCTTCGAGGTCCTTCGCGTGGACCGAGAGGAACGCGGCGGCTTCATCCCTTGTCATCTCGCATCCATCGGGAACCCTATCCTCCAGGCTCCGGAGGATGGGCTCCACTATCAGACCGGCGAGACCTAGCATCATCAGGAGATAGCGCCTCATATAGCTCCCGCGAGAGTCCCCAAATTGCCCCCACACCTCCCTAACGGAGACTGATTCGCCGGTGTTCCGGAACCTCATCACATACTCCAGTCTCCACGCGCCATCCTCATCGCCGGGCGTTTTCATCGAGAGATATACCTTGAACGGCGCTTTCGCAAGCCATTCGAACCGATCCCACCACTCGCGGGCATCCGGATATATTGATTTGAGCGATTGGCACAGCCCTTCCGTCTCTCCAATCCATCCGAGCGAGCGAGCCCACAGGGAGTGAGGGTTCAGTGAATTTACGATCTTCCCCTTCGAGCGCCTTTCCAGGGCGAGATGATCCTGATCTGTGTTCTTCAACCCGATCAGGGCGCGGGTCAGCCGCTCTTCCATGTCGTCTCGGCCTGAAAGGGTATCATCAATCTTTTTAGTCCATGAGTGACGGACCGCGCTGTCGATCATGCTGCCTAACATTTCATACAGCACTTCACTCGCGGGTAGAGGGCCGGCGGGCAGTTCGTACGATCTGAGGATATCGGGCATGGCCCGCGCCATATTCTCGAACCTCACGGCGTCCCCTCCAAAGAGAACGGGCCGCCAGAACGACTCGTACCGCTCGTCTCCGTCGGGGCGCTTTATCCTCCTGATGTCGGGCAGAAGACAGGCGCGTCCGAGAAGCGACATCGCAAATCTCGCGCATTCGGCGACATAGTAGAGGTCAAGCGCGCTCATGATTCCATAAGCCACGAGGAGACCGTCCGGCGAAACTCCCCCGCCTTCGGACAGGACTGGCACAAAGTCCAGAACGTCAACGGGCTCCACAGGCAGAGTCTCAACACGCCACTCGCGCATGTGAGGCGCCGCGGGACAATTTATACTGGTCGCCGGTATCTCGCCGAGCAGCGGCGAGGAAGGGATGGGGTGAGCCTCCCCCAGCGTCGGCAGCAGAATCCCCATTCCCCGCGCGCCGTCCACTGAGACACGCCTGAAGCCGATGCCGGCAAGCGCGCGGACAAGCCGTTCGGCGCCGGGATCTCCCGTATGGTTGGCGGCGCCGCCACGCGACGCGCTCTGAGCTGAGCAAGAATCGTCTCTGACGTTTCGTGCCGGGGAACACTCGCCCCAGAGGAAGAAGTTCCGGTCGCGAAAACCCATGTGGAGAACTATCAATGCATCTCAGACTCCAATGAACGCCGCGGCTGGCCAGATAACGGCAGAATACGCCTCACATCCGCCAGGTTCAATCATCAAAACAGCTTCCTCCTATAAACTCACGCAATATTGAAAGGTTGGGAACGTTTTCGGACGGTATTACAGGCGCGAAACTTAGCACGGAGAGAAGCCGCTGCGCCTCCCCATACTCTTCGGAGCTCTCGGGAATCGCGCGGAGCAGGGGCTCGGCGTATCCCTTGAGGACGGGGATCTCATAGACGAGAGACGAGTTGAAGAGCGTGTCCGCCCCAGCCTCATACGGGAATATGTGTTTGTGCGACCCCTTTATGACCGACGGCCACATGCGGAGCGTATTCTCGGGGTTGTGCCCTCTGGTGCGGTAGTCGCGAACTATCCTCCGGAACAGCCTGGTGTCGGTCGTGCCTATCCTGTTGTAGGAGTCGAGGTTGGTCCCGGTCAGAGGGGAGATGAACACCTTGTATTTCTGGCTGGGAGAGATATCCTCCGTCAACCTGTCGTTCAATCCGTGTATGCCCTCAATGATGAGTATGTCATCCGCCGTGAGCTTGATGCGTTTGCCGGGTTTGCGGGAGCCGGTGACAAAGTCGTACTTAGGGATCTGAACTTCCTCGCCGGCGAGAAGGGCGTTCAGATGCTCGTTTATGAGGCTGACATCCAGGGCTTCGAGGACTTCGAAGTCGTAGTTGCCATTTTCGTCCCTGGGAGTGAATTTTCTTTCGAGATAATAGTCATCCAGGGCAAGCGCGATAGGATGTTTTCCCCTAAGCTGGAGTTGTATAGCCAGTCTCTTGGAT
The DNA here is from genome assembly GCA_031268885.1 of Synergistaceae bacterium. Lineage (GTDB taxonomy): Bacteria > Synergistota > Synergistia > Synergistales > Synergistaceae > JAIRWR01. Next base: position 2,914 of record JAIRWR010000043.1, on the reverse strand, counting down.
GTCGTCGTCTTTCCCGAACTCGACGGACCGGCGAGACAGACGAGCCTAACATCCTTGCGCTCCATTATCTCGTTGGCTATGCGCAAGAGCGCCTCGCTGTGAAACGCCTCCGATATGAGGATCAGATCGATGGACTTGCCCATCGCAACCCGCTCGTGCAGACTGTCCATGGTCGAAAGGCCGAGGACGTTGAGCCAGTTTGAATACTCTCGGAATACGTCCATGAGTTTGGGAATTACATCCATAGGCGGTAGTTCGTCCGGGTCCGTTATAGATGGAAAGCGCAGCAGAAATCCTGGGGCGCAGTAATTGAGGTCGAACGCCAGCACCCTGCCCGTCGTCGCCGCCAGCGGTCCTCCGAAGTAGCCGTATATGCCGGCGCACCTGTACATTGTGATCGGATCCGTCCCCACCCACCGCATAAGATTTGCCCTGTCGCTGTTCCCCTGTCTTATCGATATACGGCGGGCCTTATCGAGCGGGAGCGTCGCCATCTGAATCGGCAGAGAGAGGGAGACCAGTCTCTTCATCTCACTGAACATGAGATCGACATCCTCCTCCGTAACCTCCTTATTCTCCAGCTCACAGTAGTAGCCCGACCTCATGGAATAACGGACGACGATATCGCCGCCGACTGTCTTCCTGCAGGCAAGCGCCAGGATGAAGGTGAGAGTGTTCCTGTATATCTCCACCCCTTCGAAGGTGGTCGTATCGACAAATTCCACGTCGGAATCCTCATCCACGACCCAACTCAGGGGGCGAAGTATGCGATTCACCCGCCAGGCCATAGTCCTGTCCTTGTCCTTGAATCCGGAGAGGGATAGCACCTCATGTCCCATGAGCGGTGTTTCGGTGTAGAACTTCTCTGTCGTCTGCTCCTTTGAAACGTTTACATAAAACCCCATTGGTTTCTCCTCCCATTTATAAAAAGTTTCAAAGAATATGCGCGATGTATTGGAAATTTCGAGCACACACCACCCAATTTTGACGGTACGATGTATTATATTCTTCTTAATTTTAACAGCAGGATAAGATTCGTCAAATATAAAATTATCCTGTCTGAGATGGAGGGCAAAAATGAACTTCGAGAGAAAGGTTTCACGTCTTATCCAGCGGAAGGAGATTACGCGGAATATCCGCCTAGCCGTCTCGCTCGTCATCGTCGCCGTGCTCGTGGCGGTGGCGCCGGCCGATCGGTCGGATGCGGCGGCCAGGTATGTGTTTCTGTTCATAGGCGATGGAATGGGCGCCGTGCAGAGAAACGCCGCGGAGATGTATCTGGCCGGAATGAGAGATGCCATGGGTGAAACATCAGAGAGGGAGTATCAGCTGCTGATGAACGGACTGCCGGTCTCTGGCAGCGCGGGAACCGATTCGTTGTCCGGAATTACTGATTCGGCGGCTTCCGGCACGGCGATAGCGACGGGAAAGAAGGCGGTAAATGGCGCGATAGCCATGGATCCCAAGACGGGAGAGAGGTTCGACTCCATAGCGACTCTCGCTCATCGCCGAGGCATGAAGGTTGGGATTGTGACGTCCTCGTTTCTCCAGGACGCCACCCCCGCCGTATTTTACGGTCACGCGCCTAAGAGGACCGAACATAGATCACTGGCCGCCCAGCTCTCTGACAGCGGGTTTGAATACTTCGCCGGCGGCGGCTTCAGGAATCGGCCGAAAAAAGACAGGTCAGGCATGACGCCCGCGGATGTGGCAAGATCGAAAGGTTATCGGGTAACGGAGAGTTCGGATGGCCTCGAATCACTCGTCCCCGGAGAGAAGTCCATTGCCATGCACCCAGGACTCTCCTCCGGCATGATGCCGTGGGCGATAGATGAAAAGCCAGGACCATCCCTCGCTGACTTTGTGAGAAAGGGCATAGATCTGCTCAACTCCGAGAGTGGTTTCTTTATGATGGTGGAGGGCGGAAAGATAGACCTCGCGTGCCACGCCAATGACGCTGCCTCTGCCGTCAGGGAGGTTCTCGACTTCGACAACGCGCTGGGGGTTGCGATGTCGTTTCACAGGGAGCACCCAGACGATACGCTGATAGTCGTGACGAGCGATCACGAGACCGGCGGAATGTCCATATCGATGACGCCGGGGGAGTGCTCGGCGTTTTATGGGATACTGTCACGGCAGAAGAGGTCGCATCAGGCGTTCGAAGGAATGGTATCTCGGCTGACCGGCTCAGGCCTCGAGAACGGAATAGCCCGGGGGGCGGAATTTTTCGGGGCGAGGCTTACGGCAACTGAAGCGCTCCGCGACGCGTGGAAGATGAGTATGACAGACAAGGAGGGGCGGCCGTCAAAGAGCAAGGTATACAAGAGACTTTACGGACCCTACGATCCCTTTACAATGGCCTGCATGAGGGAGATGAACGCCAGCGCCGGCGTAAGATGGGAGACCTTCTATCACACCGGCGTCAATGTGCCGGTATCAGCTATCGGCCGCGAGGCTGAGACGTTTGCCGGGTATTACGAGAACACGGGGATCTTTGACAGGCTCGCCGCGGCAATGTCACTGCGTTAACTCTCGAGTAGACGCCAACGATGATCTTGATATTCCTGAAAAGCTAATTCGGTATCGGACGGCGCTATCGCCGGTTCGGCGACCGTCTCCATAATAGAACGGCATCTTGGGGAGAGCGCCGCCATGCACGCGGAACTGGCGGAATTCACTCGTGAAATGAAGGCCGCGACAGTAAAGGAGAGGCCGCTTGGGTGTACCGGCCGAATTCGAGGTCAATAATACGAGAGCGCGGGCGCTGGGATGAGGCGTCCGCCGAGTGACGCGCCGGGACAGTCATAATTACGGCTTTGGATACTCGTTGCAGAGCAGACGGTAAGGGGTTTCGTCCTCCTCGATGGCTGGAAAACGGCCAATGGGCTCCAGGAAACGATTGTCGGTATTGTCG
>JAIRWR010000005.1 GCA_031268885.1 Synergistaceae bacterium | reverse complement strand
TTTCAGAATCCAGACGATCAGATTGTGGCGAGTATAGTGGAGGAAGATGTGGCGTTCGGCCCCGAAAACCTCAGACTGCCCCAGGAAGAGATCAGAGCGAGGGTGGACAGGGCTCTCGAATTGAGCGGGCTCTCGAAATACAGGCGAAGAGGATCGTTCTCGCTCTCGGGAGGACAGAAGCAGAGATTAGCTCTCGCTGGAGCCCTCGCGCTCGATCCTCGGGCGTTACTGCTGGATGAATCGACATCTATGCTTGATCCCGAAGGACGGGAGTCATTTCTGAATCGGCTCGGCGATCTGAACGCTGACGGGATGACGTTGCTTCAAATCACTCATAGGATGGATGAGGCTGTCCGCGCGAGGCGAGTGGTTGTGATGGAGCGCGGTTGCGTCGTGTGGGATGGAACGTCGGCCGATTTTTTCGGCGGCGAGCGCATGAGGTGGAACTTCGCGGAGCCTCAAGAGCTCACACTCCATCGCGAGCTGTTGGTTCGTGGCTTTATCGGGCCTGGCACTACTCCGACAGTAGACGCTATGTTGGATTCATTATGCCTATAGTCGTAAAAGACCTGAGCTGCACGTATAACGTTGGAACTCCGGCCCAGTCGGAGGCGCTCCGGGGAGTATCGGTCACGGTGGAACGCGGTGAATTAGTGTCGATCGTCGGACATACCGGCAGCGGTAAGTCTACACTGGCCCAGCATTTGAACGCGCTTCTCATCCCTCAGTCCGGCAGTGTGAGCATCGACGGGGTCGCCGTTACGGGAGAGACGAAGGACCTCAGGAGCCTTCGCAGAAAGGTTGGACTGGTATTCCAGTACCCCGAACAGCAGTTTTTCGCTGATACAATCCGGGAGGAGATTGCCTTCGCGCCTCAAAATTGGGGCGTGCTCGGACAGGAGCTTGATGACTGCATAGATATGGCCGTGCTATCGACAGGTCTGGATCCATCGCTTCTGGGAGTGAACCCGTTTGCGGTCTCCGGCGGACAGAAGAGGAGGGTCGCGCTCGCGTCCGTTCTGTCGATGAGGCCGGATTATCTCGTGTTGGACGAGCCGATCGCGGGTCTCGACGCGTCAGGTATCCGAGAGCTGAACAGGCTGATGATCAAACTTCGCGATGAGGGGCTTGGAGTGGTTCAGGTGACCCATGATCTGGAGAGCGCGCTCGGATGCAGCGACAGGATACTTGTGCTGGAGAACGGGTCGGGCACGGTCTGCGACAGGCCTGAGCAGGTTGCCGAATATCTTCTCTCGAATCCGGTGACGGGTCTTGTGATGCCGCCCTTCTTGCGTTTTATCGCCGGTTTGCGTGGGCGGAACATCAACTTGCCGCTTACTTCCAACATAAATGAGATAATCGATAAATTGGAGGAGACGCGCGGATGCGTTTTTTAAACAAGATATCCTTGGGGCAGTTTATCCCTGGAGACTCCTTCATCCACAGGTTAGATCCGAGGTGCAAGATAGTGGGGATCTTTTTGCTCCTCACTGGACTATTCATGGCGAGCGAACTGCTCGATTTTGCCCTTTGGGCGTTGTTGCTCTGCGTCTTTTCCCGTCTTTCAGGGATCTCTGTTTCGACGATTCTCCGCGCCGGCAAACCGGTCGTCTTCCTGGTTATCATAACGACAGCCATCAATCTCTTCTGGACTCCCGGACGCGAGATAGCGTCGATAGGCCCTCTGCGGATTACTGGCGAGGGTGTCATTGTCGCGATAAGCATGGGGTTAAGGCTGTTTCTCCTCGTAATATTCGCGTCGATGCTGATGATGACTACGAGTCCCATGGAATTCTCGGATGGGTTGGAGCGGCTTCTCTCTCCCTTTGGTCTCTTCGGTCTGCCCACTGCCGAGATGGCAATGATGATGACGATAGCTCTGCGGTTTATCCCAACCCTCTTCGAGGAGACAGATAGAATATTAAAGGCGCAGATATCGCGAGGAGCGGATTTCGAAAGCGGAGGGATACTCAAACGCGCGCGGAGTTTCTTGCCGGTGCTGATTCCTCTGTTCGTGCTGGTCTTTCAGCGCGCCGAAAATCTCGCTACGGCAATGGAGGCCCGCTGCTACTCGCCGGGCGCGAAGAGGACCAGGCTCAACCCTCTTAGGTGGACATCGTCGGACAACCTGGCGTTAGCCGCGCTCGTCATATTCATAGCGATAGTCCTTGTGATAGATCACGTATACGCGCGCAATGTCGCGTTTTTTTAAATAAAAAGCCTATGACGAACTACGCGGTTGAACTCTCGTATGACGGAACCGGGTTCAATGGCTGGCAATCCCAGCCGGGCGGGGGATCGGTGCAGAATGAAGTCGAAGCGGCGCTGCGAGAACTCGGCGAGAGTTCCGCGGTGTACGGTGCGGGACGAACTGACTCGGGGGTACACGCAAGGGCTCAGGTGGCTAATTTTCGCCTCGGCGGAGAATGGGAACCGCGCAGGCTGACGCTCGCGCTCAACTCGAAGATGAGCGGATCCGCGTCTGTCATGAGGTCGGCGATAGTCCAGGATGGCTTTCACGCCAGACACAACGCGAAGGCAAGGGAGTACCGTTACTTTATATGGAACTCCTCTGTATGCTATCCCCATATCAGGCCTTATGTCCTCTGGCTCTGTGGCAGTCACTACGATTGGCGCGGAGCTGAATCCGCCGCGCGACTTTTGATCGGCCGTCACGATTTTCGTTCGTTCTGCAGGTCGGCGGACTGCCCTGATACTACGGAGCGAACCGTCAGTTACGCGCGTCTGGTCAGAAGAGGTGATCTCGTGATCCTGCGAATAGTCGCGGATTCATTTTTGACAAACATGGTCCGCATAGCGGTCGGTAACCTGATAGAGATAGCCTCGGGCCGCAGGGACGAGGAGTGGCTGCGGAAACTTCTGCTCGGTGGGCAGGGAAGGATCGCAAGCGCTCAAACCGTTGCTCCGTCCGGTCTCTTTCTATGGAGGGTGTTCTATAACGAAAAGATAAGCTGGTCATGAACTCATCTGGTCTACACCATCGCCTCCATCTCGCTGCCAGCGGGGTTGAAGGGCGGAAAATCGCGCTCCCAGTCGATATCCTCGAACCCTGGGATCTCTGGATCCTCCCACTCCAGCGGCATGGGAGGAGGAACATCGTTTGAAGGCGCGACTACCTCGAGAGGTCTCCTGGCCGACAGGTCCACCCCATTCAGGACCGTTCGTTCGATCAACCCGTCCAATGTGCGAATGTCACCTGTGGAGAACACCGTGCCCTTATCCCCTGTAAATTCAGCGAGCGCGCGCAGACACTCGTTGGATGACGCTCCCTCTCCTATCGCGACGCCGGCCTTGACCGTCCGGCGGAAGCACGCGGTCTTCTTCAGCCTATCCAGTGCTTCCCCGTAGATGAGAGGGTCCGACGGTCTTCCATCCGTCAGCAGGATCAGAGCGGGAGAATATGACCGAGCCTCAGCTCCCATAAACGCAAACGCGCCGCTCGACAGCTTTTCGTCAAGCGACTTGAATGCGTTGCTGTAATTTGTCCCGCCCCCTGTTCGGGTTATTTCATCGTACCGATATTCGGAGACTGGCTCCGGAACTGGAGTTCTCCAGACGGCGGAGCTGGCAAACTCCATTATGGCGACCTGAATCTCGACGGTTGCGCTCCCTTCATCATACTTTTTCAGAGCGGAGACAGCGTTTTTTATCGCCGAGTTCACCGCTGCCAACCGTTCGCCCTTCACGCTGCCAGAGACGTCGATCATGAAGACGACTGTCATCACGCGCCTGCGCAGGCTTGCTATGACGCTCTGGACGTCAGGCGTTCCCGTGTCGCTCACGCGGTTCCAACCTCTCTGATCATCTCGTCCAAACTCAAGAGATCGTCCGTCGTTATCGTCTTTTTAAGCTCCTCCGGGGTACCGGCGGACCGCACTACGCGCCTCTTCATGCGCAGGGAGGTCTTTTCGAAGATAGTTCGCGCGGTCCGTCCGTTTGAGAAGTACTCCAACGTCCTCAGATGTTCGAAAGCCGGTATATAACGCTCAGCAACGCCTGGAGATATGGCAAAACCGTTCTTGCCACAGAACAGGGAGAATATTTCGTATGTCTCCCGCGCGGTGTAATCCTTGAAACGGACTTCCTCTACCCTCGACCTCATACCGTCGTTAGACCTGTAAAGCCCCTGCATGTCCCGCTCATATCCGGCAAAGATTATGCAGCAGCGCCTTCTGTTCTTAGCGTCATCCAGGAAGGCGATTATCTGCTCCAGGGCTTCCTTCTTGAAACTGCCTCCCGAGTGATCGTCGGCGTAGGAGAGACTGTACGCCTCGTCTATGAAAAGGGTTCCGTTTATCGATTTTTTGAGGAGCGCGTAGGTTTTTTTGTCGGTCTCGCCGACGTACTGGCCTATGAGGTCCTTTGCGGTACAGGAGTGGAAGTTGTTCGTACGGATCACTCCGAGCTGGTGCAGGCACTCAGAGAATAGGCGGGCGCTGGTTGACTTGCCGGTGCCAGGACTGCCGACGAAGAAGTAATATCCCGGGATTATGCCGTCAATCCCCTCGCCGGTCGAACGGGCGTAGAGAACCTCGTCACGCTTTCGCGCCACGACTTCCTTCAAGTCGGACAGCCCTATCTGAGCATTGAGCTCGGCCGCGATATCATCGAAGGAGCGCGGGTTCACGAGCCCTTCGATCGTCTTTAGAACCGCTGCCGGTATGTCATTAAGCGTATACTCGTACTTCATTGGATCGTCGGCGCTCATGCCCTCAGTACGCTCCAACCTCAGACGCCTCATGTCGGTGAGGATTTTTTTGACCTCTCCGGCGTTGCCGAAACTCTCGGTCCTGACATCGTACATCTTCATGAATACGAGCCGCATCCTGTCCAAGACCTCGTCTGTGGCAACGCAGCCCTGTGTTTTGACGCTCCTCGCGAATATCTCCAGCAGTTGCTCGGGGTTGTAGTCGGGAAACTGGACAGTCCGGAGTCTTCTCGACAGCCCGGTGTTCAACGCCAGGAAGTCCTCCACACGGTTCGAATACATCCCGAATATCATTTTGAAGTCCGCCGCGTTATCGGTCATCTTGGTCATCATGGCTCCGATGGCCTCCGCCGCGTAGCCCGAGTCGATTATCTGGTAAGCCTCGTCTATATAGAGCACGCTATTGCGGTCTATGGCTTTCTGTATCACCCGCAGTGTCCTGTCCTTGGAGTCGCCGTAGTGGCTCCCCACCAGGGCGGACGCGTCCTCGAACATGGTCTCCCCACCGCCCATAACCTCCATCATATGATAGAATTTGCCCATCAGCCGGCCGACCGTCGTCTTACCGGTGCCTGGGTTTCCGGCGAAGATGTAGTGATCCGGATACTCCTCCACGGGTACGCCGCGCCGGAGACACTCCCTGGCGTCCAGTATCTCCAGCCTGACGTTCTTGAATATATCCTTTATGAAGTCGAGCCCTACATACCCATCCAGTTCCGCGTAAATATCGTCTATCGACGTGACATCGCGGCGTTTGAAAAATTTTTGAGCCCCGCCAAAGTCCTCTCGGATTATCACCTTCGACGACGAGTCTCGCACGCTCGACTGGAGCACGACCTCATAGGCGAGCGCGACGACGTCCCTCGCGTTGCCGAAGTCAGCCCTGTTTCGCGCGTTGTACATGTTGGAGAAGAACAGGTCCAGGTCCAGCGGGTCGTCCTCTCCCTCACCGCTCCCCCAGAAGCGAAAACCCTTTTTGAGGCACGCGCCGGCAAAGATGTCGCGGAGCAGATCGGGCCGATAGTCCTCTATCGTGAGGATGTTGGCGGTGCTGAAGCGGCTGCGGAGTCCAGGGTTCATCTCCAGCAGGCGATCCATCGGTTCCGGATATCCGGCCATTATCAGACAGAGCTTGTATCTGTCCGGGTTTGTCATTATGGGGACAAGGGTATCTATTGCCTCTTTGGGGTAGTTGTGGTCCGATCTCTCCTCGAACAGGGAGTACGCGTCGTCTATAAAGAGCACTCCCTCGTCTGCCCGTTCCACGCACTCGGTCGTCTTGATCGCGGTCCCTCCGACATAGACATCCACAAGATCGTCCCTCTTGGCCTCGACGGTCAACCCCTTTCGCAGAATTCCGGCATCATAAAAAATCCTCCCGATGAGCCGTGCCACGGTCGTCTTTCCAACGCCAGGATTTCCCCGGATGACGAAGTGCGGTATCGGATACCTCGGGCCAAAGTCACTGGGAGCTATGAGCCGTTCGTTGGCAAATCCGCGGCTCGGGACGAAATCACGCGCGCCGGCCCGTGTCAGATCGTTATCCTTTAATATCTCGTTGATTCTCTTGTATACGCTCTCCCATCCCCTGGTGTCCCTCAGCTTCTCCAGGGGGTCGGGTTCGTCCGCCGCCTTCCATCGGCTGTATATCCCGCGTATGTCATTCTCCGCGATGTGAATCACATCCACGTCGAAACGGGCTATGTACGATGACAGAAGCCCGTATATGCCCCTCATGGAGCCCATTCCATTCTCGTCTCGGTCAGCCTCCCTGCTGAGGAACATTACAGCGCGGGAGATTCGTCTCTTGCCGCTCCTGACAAACGATATCTTCTTGCCGCCCTCTCCGGCAATGCGCAGGCTCTCGAACATGTACCCTATCTCGTCCGCGTTGGGCAGGCCGATCTCTATGCACGCGGACCTGTTCGCGGTTCCATTCTGGTTGAAAAACTTGTTCTTCAGCGTATCCCCGTTGGGGACCGAGCCGAACATCCTGCATATATCGGACGAAGCGAGGTTCGGAGCGAGGAATATGCAGATGTTTTTATTGACCGCGGAGCTGTATTCGTCCCACAGATGCGACACGAGTTCGAGGTAAGGCTGCATCGGACCGTGATCCGTTATAAAATCCTGCATAAAGGTGAAGACGACTGCGGACTTGCGCTCGTTGGAACTCATCATCACACGGGCGTCATCGAGAAATTCGAATGGCGTGATCTTAGGCTGGCTGTACACCAGATGCTGTTCCGCGTCGGGCGGGGGAGATTCCGGCGGCGGTTCGGCAACAATCCGGCTTGCGCCTGGATTTAATATCCTGCGCTTTTTCTTGGCCGAGTCCCCGCCGGTGGGCGCGCCGCTGTTTCTGTTCCTGTTTATGGCCAGGACGGCGCTCTCGTCGTCCAAGACGAATTTGCCGACGTTCTTTGCGCCAGAGTAATAGACTATCCGCTCATAGCCGAGACTCTTCAGATATGAGTTCAGGAATGGCCGAAAGCCCCTCTTCTGAAGATCGGCTGTCATGAACATGTCGTCGAGGTTGCCGTAGATCAGGAAAATCTTATTTATAGCCGCGTTGTCGAGGATTGAAGGCATCGGATAGCCTCCCCTATCTCTTGAGCTTGTCCCTCAAAGCCGAGTTCGCTGAAAATTTGTTTCTGGTGGACTGGTCGCACTCCAGACTGACCGACGCTCCTTGGATTCCCTCCGCTACGGCATCTCGGACGGCTTGCCGGTAGTACTCCCTGCGCTCTTCGTTTCTCTCATCTCCCTTGAGATGATCTATAGAAACCCGCGTCTGCACTCCGGCGGAACCTACTATTTCAGGAGCGAGCGTCACGACCAGCTCCTCGCCCGTCATCTCGTTCTCGAATCCTACGTAAAGCGCGCCGTCATGTCTGTCGCCGTCATAGCTGTAGCCGCTGAATGTAAAATTGTGCTCCTCGAAGAAGTTCACTATGTCCTCGCTCAAGTTCTGCCTGACGAACGCGTTGCTCATGTTCAATATTCCCTTATATATCGTGTTCATTGCCTCCGGATAGATCTTCCCGTTCAGGACGGAGGCAATCTCCTTCATCTGGGCAATGGATATCGACGACGGTGTTGCCGATTCGAGTTCGCTCCTCTGTTTTGACACCGCCGCGAGCAGATAGTCGAAGCGGGTCTGCCCGTCATCCATTTTGTCCGTGTAATCGGCAATCCTCACGCCAATTATCTCTCCATCCAACTCCGCTTCGGATCTGTTCCTCATCTCGGCAAACGCTTCCGGCGTAATCCGCTCCTGCGCCTGGAGATACGCCTCTATCTCTGAAGCCAGGCCGAGTGCCAGCTTGTGGTAATTTTCCCACTCCTGGCGTCTTGCGTCGGCCTTGTAAATCTCCTCTATCGCGGTTATGGAGGAGTCCTTTGCGACGGCCAGGCAGGTTTCGTACCTCCCGGCCGCGTATTGGGCGGACGCTTCGTCGAGCTGCCGCTCCAGGATCGCCACGCGGGGGCCTCCAAAAGCATCCCTGGCGAAATCAGCCTTCAGCGAGTCCAACAGACCTCTCGCCTCCTTCAGATACATATCCGCAAGCTCCCTAGCGCGCCCGCGCTTTTCATCATCGGAGCCGCGCGCTGTTTGCAGTTCCTTCAGATAGACTTCCAGCTGGCGCGACACGGAGTCGTTCACCGCTCTCATACTCACGGCAATCCTCGATTCGTAGTCTTTGGAGAATGAATCCTGTATCGAGACTATCTCCCTGTTGATCCCGTCCCTGGAACCCTGGACGCGCTTCAGGTATTCGCCGTACTTCTCGGAGTCGCCGGTCTCCAGTATCTTTGCGGCTTCACGCCGGCCTCTTTCGAGTTCCTTGTCCATCTTGGCCGAGGCTTCGGCGTTGAGGCGAGTCTCCTCTCTCATATCGCGCAAAACCATGTCCCTGTACGAACCTACGCGTTCTTCCGCCTCAATCTGGCGTATCCTCTCCCTGTTCGCCCGTCGCGCCGTGTAAGCGGACGCGGCCTGCCCAGCGACGCTCGCCGCCGTTACCAGTGCGCCGCCGACCACCACAGTGGCCAGAACAGGGACAACCCCAAAGAGCAAAGGAACGAGCAATAAACCTCCCGCGGAACCACTCATACCGCTGACCCCTCCATTCATAACGCCGCACCTATTCCGTCCGGCAATCTCTCTTTATTACCGCATCCCCGGCTTCAAATCGGCATTGGCCCAGAGGCGCTCTTTTAACGCGAGCCCAGCGCCTCGCAGCGATCTATCGGGGCTGGCGCTCAGTCCAGCGACGTCCTCCACCAAGACGGCGACGCCCTCATCCTCGCTCTTTCCCAAGCTCTCCAGAACATGCCGGTATATGTCACGACCCAGCGTGCTTTCACCGCCGCTCTGATGATCCACGCAGGTCAAAACCCTGTTCCTTACGCGCCCGTCTCGTTCATCTGGAATTATATATATGAAAACTTTCGACCCCGCCATATTTTTAAACGAGAGCGCAAGCCACTCCCTGACGTCCTCGTCCTCTCCCCCGAGATATTTCATCGAGTATGTTTTGAAGGCCTCAGTCTCCATGGTCTCCTCGTCAGCTTTCTTCCAGCCGCTTTCGCCCTCCAGCCAGGTCAGGTTTATCTCTCCCGAGAGGAAATCTATGATGGCCTCGCCCCACCGGCCCCTCTCGATTGAGGCGTCACGACGGGACTCATGAACCCTGCCAAGCCGGTCGAGCCTGTCGCTCCACTCATCGGCCTCGGCGATCTTCTCCTCGATCTTGCCAGCGCTCTGAGCCCAATCGCTTTTGAGGAAACCGTCAATGCCAATCTTCATCACGTAGGCTATCATCGATCCGAATCTGTCCACGCGACGCCTCAGATCCATGTAAACGCCCCTCGACCAATAGTCTATATCGATCTTGAAGAACTCCTTCTCCTCGTCGCTCATATCCCTGACGCTTCGAGCCTCCGAACCGGACTGCCTCCCCCATTCGAGCAGCTCGCCCTCCAGCCTCAGATGAAGACTTCCGACACGCGCCTTAAGCATGGAGAACAGTTCCCTCCACTCGTACCGCTTGTCCATTACGTCGTAACCGAGGCGCTCTATCCCGAGCCGCGCGGATATGGACACAGCCGCTGATGCCTCGAATAAACCCACCTTGTAAAGTTCCGCCGCATCCGCTATCGCGCCCCCGAAAGCCCCGAGCCTGTGAGGGAAGAATAGCGAGTGCGGGGTCTCTCCAATTCTGGAATACGCTCTGCCCGCTTCCTCTATCATGCCTGTCGCCTCATCCCTTCCGGCTCGTTCTCTGTCGGCGGCCTTGGTCCTCAATTCGCGCGCCTCATCCTCCAGCGCCCGTGAGCGTCTTTCCCACTCCCGTTCCGCGTTCTCCACCGTTTTGACGAGCTCGCGATAGCGTTCGTCCATCTCCAGCCTTGCGCGCGCGACATCCCGCCTTGTACTGTCCTGAAACTCCCTGAGCTTTGTCTCGTATCTGCCGGTAGTCTCCCTGTCGCGAGCCGCGAGCTTTTTTTCCAGTTCCCTGTGATATTCCTCTAATTTGCGGCGCTCGTCCTCTTTCAGATCTCCGCGCATCCTATCCATCTCAGATCTGCCCTGCCTGATCTGATTCTGGAGGCTTCTCAGTTCCGCGTCGAGTCTGCTTAAATCGCTCATTCTTACCCGCCTGTCCTGAGACTCTTCTCTATATCGGCGGTCTTCCGCGCTCTGTGCGCCACGAACTCCCTTATGCGATCCTCTATCTTCGCTATGCCTCTCCTCACGTCCTCTACCAGCTTCAGAACATCTTCTCCTCCGGGCTCCTGGAGGTAGCAGGAGATTATCTCCTCGTCTACTCCGAACGTCTCCTTTATCTCCGCCAGATCGCCTGTTCCGTCGAGGCGAGAGTTGGCCTCCATCCAAGCGAGTTTCTCGCGCAGTGCGGCGCGGCGTTTCGCAAGCGTCGAACGGACCTCCATCAACTCGGCTATCTCGCGCTCTATCATCGCTATGCCACCCTGTGCTGCAGCGTTTTCGAGCATCAGTCCGTCCGCGCTCTCTGGCGGTGTCCGCGATATTTCGTCGCCCTCGAAATCGAGAGAGTATTTTTTCAAGCCGACCGGGGAGAGTGCAAACCTGTTTTCACCCTGCCATAGTTCGAAGATCCGCTCCGGCGACTGGGCGTTCTTGCGTATAAGTTCTATTTTAAACCCGCGGTCCGGCGTTATGACCGTAAAAACAGCAAGACACCCGACGACCACAGGCCTGATAGTCACGCTTCCGCCCGACGAGTCCTCAATGATGCTGAAGTTGTTATAACGAAACTCTGAGCCCTTGCCCGCGCGTATATCGGCATACGGCAGCTCGGTCCCTCCGCTTTCGAGGAAGACTTTCATACCGACGCTCCCATCGAGCAACTGCGGCAGTATATTTATCCTCAAGCTGTCCTTCGCGAAAAATTCCACCTTATAAACCCAGCCTCCGCAAAGACGTCGTCATATCTATCCGCCTTGAGCCGAGGGCAGAGTCCGGCGCCTTGTCCCGTCCCGCCAGACTGGAAGTCCCCCGGACACCCTCATCCTCTCCCACGCCGCCAACATCTCCGCCGACGGGACTCCAGTCAGGGTAAAGCATCCGTCAAAACCCATGCTTATCTCTGTTCTCCTCCCGCGGGATTCGTTGTAATACGAATCCAACACCGAATCGTACCTGTCAGTCAGCGGCAGTATTCTCTGGTTCGACGAGCCTCTGTAAGGACGCCCGTCATCGAGTTCAGCGACATACAAGCCATCTATCAGCACGTCGATCTCCCCGAGAAGCAGGGCGATCTCCTCGTCTCGGCCGGCGCGTTCCGACAATTCCTCAAACGTATAGCCTGAGTAGACGATCACTCCATAATCAATCTCTTCCCTGACGAGGCCTATTACCCGCGCGATAGCCCCAGCCTGCGCGAACGGCTCGCCCCCGCTCACTGTGACGCCCTCGCCGCCGGACAGGATCAGAGTATCCGCCAGTTCCTCGCAATCCAAAAGTTTACCCCCCGGTCCGCGCATCTCCGGCGACATGCACCCTTCGCAAGCGAAAGGACAGCCCTGCACCCACACCGCCCCACGTCTGTACGGTCCCAGCACTTGAGTGGAAGCTATGCGGTACGATATGTTGATCCTCAAACGATCAGCCCGCAAATCCGCACCTCCCTTGCGGCCACTGTCAGTGTGGAAAAACTTTCACATAAGAAGTTTATGTCATACGCGATGAGAGCGCAAGTAGCGTATGGAGAAGCGCGGGGCAAATTGAGGGAACGGCATTCGGGTGTTTTTATGTGACAGCCCTGTGAATGTTGTATCAGCCATCAGAAACAAAACTCTCCAGTTACTCACTTGTCTACTCCTAAATATATAAGATACGACTATACTTAATTGGAGAGTTCAAAGTTCTCACATTAAAGAAGTTGAAAAGCCTTCTATCGATGTATATAATCCTTTAGTACACCACTACGAAAGGAGGTTGCCATCGGTAGAAGGCTTGTAACAATTATA
>JAIRWR010000002.1 GCA_031268885.1 Synergistaceae bacterium | reverse complement strand
GTGCAAAAATGTGTACTTTTCTGCACAAGATATTTTAACGTTATAGTGTTCGAACGAGAACTTTGAACTCTCATAGCTATATTTTGAGGAGGGAGGTGTGCAAGAGGGCAAATTGGCATCCGAGGCGTCTGTTGTGCGGTTAGGGGAAGCTTTTTTAATGAAAATGATAATACCTTTGAGGAGGTCTTTGTTGATGAAAAAAAATGTTTTTTTACTCTCAGTTTTGATGTTGATGTTGATCTTTACAATAGCTGACGAGGTCTTTGCAAGCCCCAATGACTGGGTTTACCCTGTTGATGTTTCAAAATTAACTAGCGCGGTTCGCTTTGGGGGATTTCAGTATTATGGTGATGGCGAACCTCATGATACCTGGGGCGATAACGATAAGTTCGTATTTGATCTTTTAGCGGATGATGCCGAAGATGTTGTAATCATTTCTCCTACAAACGGAAAGATTAGAGAAGTAACGGAAATAGGCGGTCATGGTTATGAGGGGCGTATGGTAATAATCGAAACGTTTGAAACAGACCCAAAAGCAATCAGGAGTAATGATAAGATTCCTGGAAGCGATGATACAGTTCGAGAGGCTGGGGAATTCAACAATAGTCAAAACTATGAGATAATACTCGCGCATCTAACAGAAATAGATGACAAAATATTTGAAAATGAGAACGTTTCTAAAGGGCAGAGAATAGGTATTATGGGTGTAGGTAACGATGTTGTTCATCTGCATTTTGAAGTTAGAAATATGTATTTTGATGATATCACAGAAATATTTGGCAAAAAAGTACGTGACATAGTTCCGTATTCAACTAAAATAGAACCGTCTCTTAATAATAAAACTAACGAAACACTTGTCATAAGAGGAGATTTCGATAGTATTGAATCAATTCTAGATCAATTCGGCTGGTCGTATGACCTCATTAAAGCTAGCGAGTTACCAGATTACGATTTAACTGATGTCAGACAAATTTACATTAACTGTGGGGCTGGTACAGCTCCTATTTATATTGACAAAATCAAGTCTTTTGTAGAGAGCGGTGGCAATGCGTATATTTCAGACCTTGCATATCCTTATGTTGCTGTCTGGGGCCTTGAGTTTAAAACGGCGGGAGAAAGCCAAATTATATCTGCTACAGTTATTGATGCCAGTCTGGAAAAGTATTTAGGGAAGCCCACAATTGATATTTTATATGATCTCGGCGGTTGGGCAATAATCACTAATCCTTATGAGGCAAATATTCTTCTACGCGCGGGTTCTGTTGAAGGGGAGGGTACAGATTCACCTCTCGCTGTTTCTATTAACGCGAGGAGAGGGAAGGTAGTGTATACGACGTTCCATAATCATCCTTCAGGTACTGAGATAAATGAGGATGTGAAAAAAACTATTGAGTATTTTGCCATCACACCGAAAAAAGATACCGCTGTCAGCGAATTGTTGAGCGAATATGATATTTCTGGCGAATATCTGTTATCATCCTCCGCCACAAGTATTGCCGAGGCTCAGTCTTCAGGAATTTATGTTGGTGGTATTTCGGCGGACATATATGGAACGTATTTATTTAAAATAACAGATACGCTTCTATCGGCGGTTGTTCCGGAAAGTGTTTCCGCGAGAAACGCGGCTTCTAATAGTTGTCGTGTCAGCCTCCGCAGGCCAGACGAGAGTGTGTATAAAACAGTAACTCTTAACTCTTCTGACTCAATTGCGATTGACGTTCCCGCTGAGGATAGTGAAGATGGGACTTGGTCATTTAAGATAGAAGAATATGATGGTTATTCCGCTGAGACAATGGTTATTGCTGCAAGCACTCGTAATACTAAAACCAATACAGAAACAGAAAAAGAAACGGAAACAGAAAAAGAAACGGAAACGGAAACGGAAACGGAAACGGAAAAAGAGACGGAGACGACATATCAAAAAAGAAGTAACGGAGGATGTGATACGTTCACTAGCTCATTCGCGCTATTAGCGCTTGGCATCGCGCTTGCCAGCACAAAGAAAATCGCGAGGAAGGGCTGACGGTCCTTTATTACCTCTGAGCCTAACGGTAATATAGCCAGAAAAGAGCGAGAACCGCTGTAACAACGTGGTTCTTGCTTCTTTTTGACAAGCTCCATCAGCGAAGTGGTTTGCGGTCAGGCCGGAAGAGTAATATAGTTCGCGTTGATGAATCCTCGTAAAAGGGGTTGAAGCGATATTATGCGGAATGCTCCCAGAATCCGTTCTCAGGGTTATACGCACTCTGCCGCCGTTGACGGCTCCGTGGTTTAATTATCTACGGTTTGAATAAGCCCCCCTCCGCGCTCTCTTTGCAAAGTGGAGGGGGGCTTTTGGTGACTCTTTCCGGTCGTCAGCGCGAATACCGCCTATATTGTGGTTATCGTCGCAGCCCCAGCGATGCGTCTGTTGTTACAGCGGGATACATCTAATCAATTGCCGGCGGCATGTCCGCGCTATCCGCGATGTTTAGAGGCAGCGGTATTACTTCTCCCCAGCGAGCTCGGCAGGCCTCTTGCGGGATATTACTACGCCGCCGTCCTTGGTCCTCCATGATACGCCAATCCCCATGTATGTCATGACTATCGCCACGATTGCGTTCAGCCAGTTGAGGATAGCGTAGGGCGCGTACGCGTATGGGCTCACCCCCAGCGTCGCGTAGTGATAAGCCGCGCAGCTGTTCCACGGGATCAGGACGCCTGTCAGCGTAGCCGAGTCTTCGAGGGAGCGTGACAACATCCTAGGGTGCAGGCCCGACTCATTGAACTTTTCCTTCATCATGCGGCCGGGCAGCACGATGGATATGTACTGGTCGCCGGTCAGTACGTTAGTCAGAAAACACGAGATTATGACGGACGTACAGAGACCGCCAGGACTCTTCACCTTTTTCAAGAGCGTGTTGAGGAATACCTCCAGATATCCGACATTCTCCAGTATGCCGCCGAAGGTGAGGGCGCAGATTATGAGCGAAACCGTCCAGTTCATCGACTGGAGACCGCCGCGCTGGAGGAGTTCGGTGAGGATTCCGCAGACTTCGGAGGCAGCCTCAGCGGTGAGGTTCGTAACCCCGCTCTCGGCGAGAAGATTGGAAACCGCGGCCATATCCTCGCCGAGTTTTGACAGTTTGCCGGACAGATCCGGCGTGTAGCCGTTCTGCAGCGTGTCGATCAGATCGCCGAATCCGACGCCTTGGAATGCGGCAAGTGCGGCCCCCGCTATTACGCCCGCGAATATCGACGGGATCGCGGGTTTTTTGGAGGCGGCGAGCGATATAACCAAGAGCGGCGCGATGAACCCGATCGGAGAGATTGAAAATTCGGATCTCAACAGAACCTGGATTGCCTCTATCTTTCCGGCGTCG
Source organism: Synergistaceae bacterium (assembly GCA_031268885.1). Lineage (GTDB taxonomy): Bacteria > Synergistota > Synergistia > Synergistales > Synergistaceae > JAIRWR01. The sequence continues at coordinate 6,655 of JAIRWR010000002.1, read as the reverse complement.
AGGCTCCCCTCCGAGTACCGCGTTCCTATGACGATGGATGCTATTACCACAATGAGGTAGGTCGGTCCCGTCGTCCAAAACATAGCCCTGATGTGCTGGAATATGTCGGTTCCGGCCATCGCCGGCGCCAAGTTCGTCGTGTCAGACAACGGCGACATCTTATCCCCAAAGTAAGCGCCCGATATGACAAATCCCGCCGAGATCGGAGCTGGTATGCCGAGCCCGGCGCCGATGCCCATCAACGCTATGCCCACTGTGCCGCTTGTACCCCACGAAGTACCGGTGGCGAGCGAGACTACGCTGCAGATCAAAAGTGTCGCCAAGAGAAACATCGACGGGTTGAGGAGATCGAGCCCGTAATAGATCATAGCTGGAACTACCCCGCTTTTTATCCACACTCCTATGAGAATACCCACAATATAGAGGATCAATATTGCCTGCATGCCCATGGTAATGGATTTGATGATTCCTTCCTCTATCACGGACCACTTCACCTTTAGCACAAAGAGCGATACCAACGACGCTACGCATGACGCGAGGATCAGCGGGATGTGGGTGTCCGCCTCGTAAACTATAACCGCTGTCAGAATAAATACGACAGCAACGATTATTATAAAAAGCGACTCGAATATATTCGGCTTCCTGCTTGTGTCTGCCGTTTGATCTTGATTCAATGTCAGTCACTCCTTTCGAACTTGCCATGGATGAATACATGACTCACAAAATTATTTTGCGCCAAAGCGCAAAAACCATCCTGCACGGTCATCTGACTGTATCGAAAACAGCCTGTTGACCGCGAATTAGCACAACGCGGTGTTTGTAACAACTTGCCGCCGGATACTTCGCGGCAGGCCTGTTATCTTTCCAAACGCGCCCTTATTCTATCCTCTTGAGCGGCATGGACATGCAACGAGGGCCTCCGCGTCCCTTGCCGAGTTCCGAGCCGTTTATCTCATGTACTACGATTCCGTTTTCGCGTAGGGAGGCGTTCGAGACCACGTTGCTCTCGTAGGTCACGACGATCCCAGGGGCGATAGCCAACGTATTGGTCCCGTCGTTCCACTGATCGCGCGACGCCTCTACGGGGTCTCCCATTCCTGTCTCGATGAGGCGAATTTTGTCCAACCCGAGGTTCTTCTTCAGGCTCTCAATAAGACTGACCGATTCCGTAATGCGCGGCATATCCCCATTCTCGTCATACATGAGTTCCCAAATCCTCATGTTCTCGTGAACTCCGGGATAGATGGTAAACGCGTCCCTGTCCACCATGGTAAACACGGTATCCAGATGCATATAGGCCCGCTTCTTTGGAATATCGACGGCCAAGATCCTCTTGATGCCGAGTTCACGCGCCAGCCTGCCGCCTATCGTCTGGATTGTCCCGGCCGTGCTGCGCTGGCTTACGCCAATAGCCACGCAATCCTCGCCGAGAACCATAAAATCGCCGCCCTCGATTACATTCGGGTAGGAATCCGCAAGTCCATCGCCAAATACAATTTTGACTTCATTGAAGAGGGAGTGATTTTGAAAGACGTGCTTTGCGTACAGCGGCTCGCGCTGCCTTGCCAGAAAACGCATTGAGCTGAGAACGACGCCGTTGCGGACAAAAAAGTACGGATCTCTTTGAAAGTACAAGTTTGGCAACGGGCGGAACAGAAACTCCTGGTCGTCCATCGTCCGAAGGGTGAGGCTCGGTAAATTTTTGAGCTGTACGGACGCCTCCTTCTTTGTCATGCCGCAGATCAATGTCTCCGCGACCACTGCCGCCGGCATCTCCATAACCATCCTTTTCAGCGCCGCGGAGAGATTTTTGTCGTGCGCTTCAAGAGAAATCGCCTCGTCGAGCAGCCTGTCCCGCACTCCCAAATCCGCCACAATCTCCGAAAGGCAGTCCTGAAAGTACAACACCTCCACCCCATTATCCCTGAGCAGCTTCGCGAACGCGTCATGATTCTCCCTGGCGCGCTGCACCCAGATGATCTCGTCGATCAGCAGATCGTCCTTGTTATCGATGGTAATCCGCTGAAGCTCCCTTCCCGGCCTGTGGAGGAGAATCCGTTTCAACCGCCCGGTCTCCGAACCCACAAAGATATCCCGCGCTTGATCCATTTGAGCATTCACCCCTTGAAATCAAAGTCAGCATTCACCAAGAGCGCATGACAGCTGGTTCAGGCCATGGTAATCATCGTGCCGGCCTGTCCCTCCAGAGCTTCCACAGCCTTGTAAAGCGAGGTTATAATGGCCTTTTTCCCTGGAAAGCGCCTGGCGAACTTTATCGCCGCGAGTATCTTAGGCAGCATACTCCCCGGCGCAAAGTGCCCCTCGTTCATGTGCCTGATGGCCTCCGCCACCGTTATATGGGAGAGTTCCCGCTGATTCGGTTTGTTGAAATTGATCGCCACCTTATCGACCTCTGTGAGAATGAGCAGGAAGTCCGTGGCCATGTCCTCGGCAAGCTTTTCGGCGGCCAGGTCCTTGTCGATAACGGCCGCGACGCCTCTCAGCGAGCCATCCATATTTTCGACGACGGGTACCCCGCCGCCGCCCGCGGTGATCACTATAGTCGTATTCCAGAGGCGCTTCACGGAGTCGATCTCGGTTATGCGCTTCGGCGATGGCGAGGGCACGAGACGCCGCCAGCCGCGTCCAGCGTCCTCCTTCATCGTGTACCCTTTTTCGGCCATCAGTTTCATCGCTTCTTCCTCTGAATAAAACGGGCCGATGGGCTTTGTAGGGTCTTTAAACGCCGGATCGTTCTCGTCAACCACAACCTGCGTCAGTATCGTGACGACCGGAATGTTACGATTACGGTTGCGCAAGGCGTCGCGCATCGACTGCTGTATCTGGTATCCTATGTAACCCTGGCTCATCGCGCCACAGACGTCAAAGGGCATTGCCGGCAGATCCGGGTCGATCCGCTGGGCTACCTCCTGAGACAGGATGATCCTGCCGACCTGTGGCCCGTTGCCGTGTACGATAGCCATCTCATAACCTCCGCAGGATATATCAGCGAGGTACCCGCACGTCTTGTTAACCGTCTTGAGTTGAGCCTCCGCGGTTGGCGGAGCCCCCACTTCCTGAAGGGCATTGCCGCCAAGCGCCACAACTACCTTTTTAAATTTATCAGACAAAGAACTCACCCTTTTGTAGTAATTTTGAGTACAGAACAACAACAGGAGTCATCGGAACGCTCCCTTTGAAAGCCGCAAGGGCTGCCGTGAGACAGCCCTTGTTGTTAAAAGAGTCAGTTAAATGCTTTTTTCGCCGCCTTGCGTGCTATGTCAACGCCCTTTTCGATATCGCTGAGCGGTACATTGAGCGCCGGGCGGAATCGAACGGTATGAGTTCCGCATGGCAGTATCAGCATGTGGTTTTCCGCGCAGACCGACAGGAATTTACTCCTGAATTCAGGCGTCTTGATGTCGAACGCGCACATGAGGCCCTTGCCGCGAACGTTGGAGATGAAGTTCGGGAATTCGGCGCGAAGTTCCTCCAGGCCCTTGATAAGCGCTGGCCCGGCGGTATCGCTGACGTAGCCGAGGATGTTCTCGTCGCGGTAGATCTTCAGGTACTCCGTCGCGCGGACCATGTCCGCCAGAGTTCCGCCCCAGGTGGAGTTGATGCGGCTCGAAACTTTAAAACAGTTGTCCCGCACCTCATCTACCCTCGGACCGACCTGAATTCCGCAGATCTGTGACTTCTTGCCGAACGCGAAAATATCTGGCACAACCGGCGAGTGGTGCTGCCAGGCCCACATCTTTCCGGTGATTCCCATCCCTGACTGAACCTCGTCGAGAATCAACATCAATTCGTTCTCGTCGCATATCCGCCTGAGACGCTGGAAGAACTCGGTCCGGAAGTGGTTATCGCCGCCCTCTCCCTGGATTGTCTCGATGACGATGGCGCAGTGCCCGTGCGGGTCGTCGGCGATAGCCTTCGTGATCTGCTTGATGGACTGTCCTTCGAGCCACTGTGTGATTTCGAGGTTGTCGGCGAGGGGGAATGTGATCTTAGGGTTGATCACGCGCGGCCAGTCGTTGAACTTGGCAAAGCGCTGGTATTTGTTCGGGTCGGCCGTGTTAGTAACGGAGAGCGTATAGCCGCCGCGTCCATGAAACGCCTCATTGAAGTGGATAACTTTTGTGCCCTTGCGGCCCGCGATGGCGTCGCCCTTGTTTATCGCGCCGCGCTCTATTAGCTTGTTGACCTTCCAGTCCATTGCGACCTTAAAAGAGTTCTCCACGGCGAGAGTCCCGTAATCTACAAAGAACAGGTGCTCAAACCCTTTCGGCCTCGCTATCTCGCCGAATGTCTTGACGAACTCGCCCATCTCCAGCGTATAGATATCCGAATTCGCGACCTTGTTGATGGCGGACCTGAAAATCTTCTCCTTGAACTCGTCGTTCGCGAGTCTCGGGTGGTTTACGCCAAATGGGGCCGAGGCAAAGAATGTGTAGAAGTCGAGCCAATCGTTGCCGTTTCTGGCGTCGATGATGTGACTGCCTTCGGATTTTTCCATGTCCACAACGATGTCGTACCCGTCGCGGAGCATGTACTTCTCGATTGCCGGGAAGACCTCATCCGCTCTGACATCAAACTTTATCGACATTACAACTCCCCCAATTTGTTTATGATTATCTTCCGATAGTTTCAGGGAAGACGGATCACGACACGCCCAACGATCAAATATCCCCTATAGTTGCCACCATGACAGCCTTGATCGTATGCAGACGGTTCTCTGCCTCGTCAAATACTACAGAGCGGGGATGCTCGAAGACGTCCTCCGTGACCTCGTTTCCCTTATACGCGGGCAGACAGTGAAGGAAGAGAGTCGAGTCCTTGCCGGTCGCTTCGAATAGATTCATGTTTATCTGATACGGAGTCAACAGCGCTCTCCTCTCCACAGCCTTGTCTTCCTCTCCCATCGAGTACCAGACGTCCGTGTACAGAACATCCGCTCCCCTGACCGCTTCCTTCGGGTCAACGATCATCTCGATGGTCCCGCCGGATGCGGATTCTTCCGCAATTCTTCTACTCTCCTCGATCCTCTCCTTCGCTGGAAAGAGGGACTCCGGCGCGCAGCCCACATAGTGAAGGCCGAGTTTCGCGCAGCCGATCATGAGAGAGTTGCCCATGTTGTTGCGCGCGTCGCCAACGTAGACCAGTTTGACGCCGCGTAAGCCGCCCAGATGTTCTTTTATCGTCAGCATGTCCGCGAGTATCTGAGTTGGGTGATACTCATCGGTAAGACCGTTCCAGACCGGAACGCCGGCATACTTCGCAAGCTCCTCGACCGTCGAGTGCTTGAAACCCCTGAACTGAATACCGTCGAACATACGCCCCAATACTCGCGCCGTGTCCTTCGTGTCCTCCTTCGCTCCAAGGTGAATGTCGTTTTTGCTGAGATATTCGGGATGAGCCCCCTCGTCTATCGCGGCAACCGTAAAGGCGCAGCGTGTGCGAGTGGACGCCTTCTCGAAGATAAGCGCCACGTTTCTGCCCCTCAGCAAGGGGTGCTGGTTACGGGTTCTCTTTTTTACCTTGAGGTCCATGGAGAGATTCAAAAGAAACTCGATTTCCCTCGTGGTAAAATCTTTTAAAGTTAAAAAATTTCGAGCGTGCAGGTTAAGAGCCATCTGTATTCCCCCTATTTTATTGTATTTCAGTTAGATAACGCCATCCTCAAAAGACCTATCTCTTCTTCACGCACGTGCCTCTCTCCATTATATGTCACATAATTTATAAGCCAAATAATAAACCTTGTCAAGAGTGTAGTTCATTGTTGTAATGAGATGAATTACCGAAAACAATCTCACTTAACCTGGTTCCATATCACCCGCGCGAGTAAGAAGCCGCGCGTACCCTGATATTCTTCTGATAAATCGGCTAGGCAACGTCACTGCCGAGAGTTAGTCTCTTTAGTCGGTATATATTATAAGCCAAAAAATAAACTCCATCCCACATTTAGTTTATTGCCGCCGCGAATGCGTCATATGACATAAAGCATTACTATTATTACTCATACAATGTCAAAAGATCGAGTGTTTCCCGCATATTTCTTCGTCTAAAATGCCTATCGCGCAAAGAATAGGCAAAATACGCGGAAAGCCTCTCCGTGAGCCCCTCAAACGGTGTGCCGTCATGCTAAAAAGACGGCAGAGCCAGTATTTACCGACTCCGCCGTCTTTATTTTCATCTTGCTTCATTATCTTCTGGTGGGCCCACCAGGAATCGAACCTGGAACCTTCCGGTTATGAGCCGGTGGCTCTAACCAATTGAGCTATGGGCCCACAAGAGAGTATTATACCACACGCGTGTTTATATACAACTCAAACTGCACGCAGGCGAGGCTATTGACTTATGTAAGCCAATGGCTTATATTCACTTTATGGGTACGATAACGCCGGTGGCAGTAATTGAAACGCCTTCTTTTTTACGAGACGCCAAGTTCCTGATGGATGACGAAGACAGGGAAAAAATCGTGGTTTTTCTCGCGTACAATCCAAAGGCCGGCGATGTATTGAATGAAGGGGACCGGAGGCGTTCGCAAGATCAGGTGGGCTCGCAAGGGTGGAGGGAAGAGCGGGGGATTCAGGGTGATCTTCTTTTTTCACTCGGAAGACATCCCTCTTTTTGTTTTGAACGTTTTCGCTAA
>JAIRWR010000045.1 GCA_031268885.1 Synergistaceae bacterium | reverse complement strand
TCTATTACTTCTATCTCCTCCAGCTCCGCTTCCGGGATATTCAGGGCGGCGGCGAGAAATGAGCGGAGAATGTTGTTGTTGCGCTTATCCCCAAATACCATCTTAAAGATGACGTCGCTATTAAGAGGAAGTATTCGCGGCGACAGTTCACTTTCAACCTGTTTTTCCGATTGCTTTTTTTGTCCACTCTTGGCCAAAGCAGTCACCCCCGTATAGTATTTTTCTCTCGTGATCATTATCTCACATCTGTGAACTGAACGTTGTTTAACTTGTCGTAGAGGCGGAAGATATGGTGATACGATGGAGAGTCTTTCAGCAGGTTGAAATCGAGGATGACGATGGTGATAGACAGGCGGATATCCCCATAATCCTGCCCGGACGTGATCTGAGAGGTCAAGTTCTTACAGGTGTAGAAGGTAATGCGCTCCGGCATCAATGCGTACTCGTAGAGCTGAATCTCTACGTCGATCCGTCGCCCGCTGGCGGTTAGAACGCGTACATCGAGGATACCCAGCTTATCGTCCGGGTGATCTCGCTCTAAATGAGTGTCTATTACTTCTATCTCCTCCAGCTCCGCTTCCGGGATATTCAGGGCGGCGGCGAGAAATGAGCGGAGACTGCTGTTGTTGCGCGTATCCCCAAATACCATCTTGAAGATAATGTCGCTTTTAAGCGGTAGCATTCGCGGCGACATTTCATTCGCTGCGCCTATTTGACTGTTTTCCTGTCTCCTCTTAGCCAGAGCAGCCACCCCCATACGAAATTTTTCCCTCACGATCATTATCTCACATTCGCAAGGTTCAATCCAGGATATTTTTACAGACTTGAATTCATCAGGCTCGACGTCTTACGCGATTCCATTTAGCGGACGGTTCTGATGCGTCTCCTTAATTTCCAGGTTTACTCGCCGTTTTGTTTTTTTCATGATATTATAAACTTGATAATCGGTGTGGGACTGGAGATGAGCTGTGAATGCCAGGCGATCAGAACGAGGAATATAAGGAAACAGACGGTTTGGGACTCAAAAGGAGAAGATCGAAGGAGGACGAAGAGACCCGTTCGCGAAGTAAACAGAGAACGGGTAGGTTGAAACATCCCGTCTGTTCGGCCGAATTTTTTTTCTGGGCGATCCTAACCTTGTCGGTGCTGATGGCTGGACCGGACTTGATTTATAGGTTACGGGCGGAGTGGAGTCATAGAATTGTGGCGCTTATCGTGGATTATCGGGACATCGTCTCACTCTCCAAAGAGGGAAGAGAATTACCGAAGGCTGTCTACGAGCGGATGTCCGAAAATGGAGTGAGGGGCATAACTGTCGCGGAATTCACGGGCAGAGACCTGGCCTCTGGCGCGCTTCCGCTGAAATACGGCCCGCTGATTGAGCTTCAGCCCTCCGTTCGCGCTATGCTTGATCATCAGTTTGACCGCGCGTACATCTTGATCGACTCATCAGAGCCGATGCGGCGCGATATCTCCGGGTACATCAACATAAAGAAGCCAGACTCGAAACAGTACATCATCCGATCACAGGGCATCAGTGCCGATCAGACCTTGATCGTGCTGCCCAACACAGTGGAGGAGCTAGGTGACTCCGGGCTTCTCCCCGATTTCGCGGCGCTGGAATTCTCCGAGAGGACTAACGCCTGGGTGATCTACCGCCCGGCGTCATCGACTGGGGTCGACAGCGAGCGTATGGCGGCGTCTGTATCATGGCTCAGAGAAAAGTATCCCGCCATCTCATGCGTTATGCCATCCGGCCTCATAATCGCTGGCTATCCCGATATATCGGCCTTCGCTCAGGTCTTGAAGGAGAATGGGCTTCCAGTCGCGCAGGCCGAATTTGTGCGCCAGATAGGTTTGCCCGAGCTGTTTCGGACAATGCTCCCCAATGTGATTCCACTGCATAGCCTGGTCAGAGAAGAGTTAATAGCCCGAAGGTTGAGCAGGGATCAGGTGGTCGAGAGGATGGTCAGGGCTGTCCACGAGAGGTCGAATCGTTTTATATTCGTGCGCCCTTACGATATCTATAACGTAGGGAGGCTGCCGGCTTTTGTCGAGGATATCGGACGTATACGCGAAGCCCTGCGGACAAGGGGTTACTCCTTTGGCTGGCCCAGGACATTGGGCATATTCCGAGCGTCCGTGTTCAGCTCAATCGCTGTGACATCCATCTTTCTGATCTGTCTCTCGTCCTTTATCCACAGGTACTTTCGGGCGGGAAAGCCGTTTGTCAGCGCGTTTCAAGTCTGTATTTCCGTTATATTCGCGATTCTCATGGGAATCGTCGTATGGAAGATTCCGCTGGTTTCCAGGTATATGGGGGGATTCTGCGCGGCGTTTATCGCCACGGAAGCGACAATAAGGTCGCTCGACAACTATGAACGGCCCTTCGCCGGTCTCCTGGCAGGGCTTCTCATAGTTATGGCGGGCGGTTTCTGTATCGCCGCGGGATACGGTTCGACCGCCGCGATGCTTCGCATCGAACCGTTCTCGGGGGTGAAGCTCACTCTCCTGTTGCCGCCCGTCCTGATATTCGCGAACGATTTGAAAAACAGAGTCTACCCGGAACCCCTCGTCAACATAATGCTTCGCCCGCCGCTCTGGAGCGAACTGTTGCTGGTGGGCGGCATGGTCGCCGCCGCTATGGTACTCGCTCTGCGGAGCGACAATGTCGCGTTCGTCCCTGGGTGGGAGATACGTTTCCGGGACGCGCTGGAGCGCGCGCTCTGGGTCAGGCCTCGCACAAAAGAATTTCTGGTCGGTTATCCGTGCCTGATCGTATACTACGCGTTTGTGAAGAGAAATTGGAATGTGCGCTGGAGAGAGGTGTTCAGGTTGGGATCGAGTACGGCTTTCGCCTCGGCTATAAACACCTTCTGTCACTTTCACACCATGCTGCCCCTCACAGTGGTTCGCGTCGTGAACGGCTGGTGGCTGGGCATCCTCGTCGGCTTCGCCGCCCTTGTGCTGATCGACAGAATGGCTGGGCCCATGTGGAAGAAGGGCGGTCGGGAGATCTTTGGCTGATGTGGATTTATCCGCGCCGGCGCGAGTTTGATGTGCTCATGGCGGGGTATTTTGGATTTGGAAATCTCGGTGATGAACTTCTCGCCTCAGTGTCGATATTTTTTCTAAACGAGTGCGGGGTGTCCTCCGACAAGATCGCGATTCTGTCGGGCGATCCCGAAGGATCATCGCGAAGACTTGGAATTGATGCCTTCGACCGATGGAAATTGGGTTCCGTAATGTCCGCGCTCCGAAGATCAAGATCCCTGCTGTTTGCCGGTGGAGGCCTCTTTCAAGATGCCACTAGCATCCGTTCTTCTCTGTATTATTGGGGTGTAGCCCGTATCGCGAGGATGTGTTCATGCGCCGTATGGGCTCTTGGGCAGTCCGTCGGTCCCCTCGCAAGGCAGGTTTCGAAATCTCTCGCCCGTGACGCGCTTAGATCGTGCAGATATCTTGCGGTCCGGGACACTCCGTCGCTCTGTGTCTCGCGGGAACTCGGCCTGTCGCCCGAAGTAATGCCGGATATAGTGATGGGAATGAAGACCGCCGCGCGTTGCGGCCGCGCGAAAAAGACCGTCCTGCTGAACGCGCGGCCTGTTCATGGCAGGGCGGAGAGCGCCGATATGTTTGCCGAGGCGGCGCGCGAGTGTGCCGGCATGGGGTTTGATCTGCGGGGGATAGCTTTTGCCAGGGAGGATGTAGCCGCGCTCGAGGAGATCAGGGACCGCTATGGAGTTCCCATGACGGAAATCCGTCTTGCCGAGAGTGCCGCGGAATTTCTCGACGAGGCCAATAATGCGTCGATAGCTGTTGGCATGAGGCTGCACTTCGCTATACTTTCGCTAAAAGCCGGGCTCGAGGTGGTTATGTTTCCATACGATCCCAAAGTATCAGCATTTGTTGACGAGTGGGGGATGTCGGTAATAAATAATTGTACACACGAAAAAAAAACAGGTAACTTTGATATAATGACACTGTTGAAGAATATAACGAATAAAGACAAAAGAGACAAAAAGGACATGGACGAAGTTCACACATGCGTGGCTCGTCATTTCAGGAAGGGGCTCGGCCTTGTTCTGGAGGGCGAAGACAGATGAAGGATGTCAAACGCGACGAACTTGAGGCTATCTCTCTCGAAGTCCGAAAGGATATAGTTCGCATGGTTGGAATCGCCCGCGCGAATGGCCCCGCGCCATCCCTTGCCCTGGCGAACCTGTTGGTGTATCTTTACTGGGAGTGGCTGAACGTGCGGCCTGCCGAACGAAAGAAGCCTGACCGCGACAGATTTGTGACAAGTCACTGGGATGCTGTTCCGGCTCTGTACGCGTGTCTCGCGCACATAGGATTCTTTGGCAGGGAGGAGCTTTGGAGCTATCGCAGGCTGGGCGCGACGCTTCAGGGTTGTCCCGATCTCAGGACTCCAGGAATCGACGCTCCAAGCGGAGCGAGAGGAGGCAGTCTGGGAATCGCGGTTGGGATGTGCCTGGCGTTGAGGCTTGATAATCTCGAGTCGCGGGTTCACTGCCTTCTTGGGGAAGATGAGCTGAGGGAGGGAGTTCTTTGGGAGTCGGTTCTGTCCGCCGCGTCGAGCGGATTGGGCCGGCTCGTGGCGATTATTGATGTCAACCGCGGCGGTCCAGCCCGCGACGCTGAAGCCGCCGCCGTCTCCCGCGGGTTCGAGGCGTTTGGGTGGTCGGTGTTCGAGGTCAATGGCGGCGACTTTATGCTTCTGGACTCGGTTTTCTCGGCGTTGGACTTTGATGACGCAAAGCCCAAGGTCATCATCGCCAGAACCAAGGTCGATCAGGAACTCTCGTCGATTGAGTCTCTCTGTGATTCGGCAAAGCCAATGTCGGACGACGAGATGGATCACGCGCTGTCACTGCTCGAGCGGAGATCGGGATCGGGCGGTGTATTCAATGACTGGACGTAATAAAAGCGGAAGTTTCTCCGGATATTTGGAGGCTTTGTCTGAGATATTGAGGGACTGCCCTGACGCGGTGGTTCTCGAATCCGTGTCTGGAGATAAAAACAGGTCGGATAACTCAAGGAGAATCAGGGCGCCGATAGCGGAGCAGGACATGGTGCTGACGGCATCGGGACTTGCTCTGACGGGTAAGAGGGTTTTCGTTTTGGCGCCGGATCTGCCGCTTTATGTCGCGCGCGGCTACGAGCAGATACGAGCCTCAGTGGCTGTTCCGGGAGTGAATGTGATACTGTCGTCGGTTCAGGACGGAGACCTGCTCGACCGTGACGGTTCGGTCCGTCAGATGAACGAGGACTTTGCGCTCATGAGGCTGCTGCCAAATATGGCGGTCCTCGCGCCGTCCGACAAGAGATGCGCGTATGTATTGGCGCACAGGCTGCTTGAGCGCGACGGTCCGGCTTATGTTCGCCTGAGCCACGCTGATGTCCCTAATATCTACGAAGACGATGACTCGAACTTTCATGTGGGCGGCGCGAGGTTGATATCTGAAGGGGATGGCGTGACGATCTGCGCTAACGGAGTTATGGTCGCGGAAGCTGTGAAGGCATCCCATATCCTTGCCCAACAGGGGATTATGGCCGAGATCATAGATTGCTACAGCATAAAGCCGTTTCCTGAGCAGGCGCTGCTCTCGTCGGTCCGAAGGACGGGGTGTTGCGTGGTCGCGGAAAAACACGCCGACGTGGCCGGCCTTTACGGCGCGGTCGCGGAGTGTCTCTGCGAGAACTACACCGTCCCGGCAAGGAGCGTAGCGATCGAGGGCGACTTCGGACAGAGCGGGACTCCAGACGAACTGCAGGAGTATTATGGTCTCACTCACCGAGAGATAGTGCACAACGTTGTTCAGGTGTGGGCCATGCGCAGGAGGTAAAAATGGATATCAGGTTCTCTGGGGTGAGCAAGATCTTTTACCCCGATATCACAGCTCTCGAGGATGTTTATCTCGAGATACCAAAGGGCGAGTTTGTATATCTTGTCGGCCCGACGGGATCGGGGAAGACGACCCTGCTGAGGTGTATAACGAGGGAAGTCGCTCCGACGAGGGGACAGATAACCGTCGGGTCGTTCTCGCTTCGCAAGATAAGCAGGGTGGATCTCTCAATATTTAGGAGGGACATAGGCATTATCTTTCAGGATTTCCTGCTCCTTCCTCATCTCAACGTCTTCGAAAATGTCGCGTTCGTGCTAGAGGTTCTCGGCGCCCCCCCAAGGGAGGTTAAAGAACGCACCGGAGAGATACTGGATCAGGTCAACCTCTGGCGCAGGCGGTTCCTTTATCCGCCGCAGCTCTCCGGCGGGGAACAGCAGCGTGTCGCCATCGCGAGAGCGATAGTCAACGCGCCGTCGGTTCTGCTGGCCGATGAGCCGACGGGCAATCTCGACCTGCACACGGCGGAGGAGATAATGCAGCTCATAATCTCCATCAATGCCCTCGGCACAACTGTGATAATGGCGACCCACAACCAGTATCTCGTCGACGCCTACAGGCAGCGCGTCATCGGCATCAAAGCCGGCAGAGTGGTCAGAGACGAGAAGAGGGGAAGGTATAATCTTGATGGGGAGCTTTAAATACGCGATGAGAGACGGTTCGAGGCTCATCATCAGGCATTGGGGGCTTTCGGCGCTCACAATCCTGACCTCAATGGCGGTCTTCTACCTGATAGGGGCTAGCGTGTTGCTAGTTCTGAATACAAGGCACATCGTGAGTATGCTCGAAGGGGAGCTGTCAGTGCAGGCTTACCTCACGCCACGGGCCAATCCGAGCGAGGTTGTCCCGGCGGTTTCGGCCATCTCTCACGTGGTGCAGGTCAATATCATCACCAAGGATAACGCCCTGGAGAAGCTGAAGGCAAGAGTAGGCGACTGGAGCGCAGTGTTGGAGCTGTTGGGGGAGAATCCGCTTCCCGACAGTCTTGAGATAGGCGTCGACAAGGCAAGCAGCGTCAGGGAAGTCGCGCAGGCACTGACCGCCATAACGGACATCTCGGATATCGTCTACGCCGGCAGGCTGGCGGAAAAACTGTCCCAGTTCTCTCATTTCGCGGGACAATTCTCGATTGCGATTCTGATAGTGGCGATCACGGCTAGCGCGGTGGTCCTGTTCAACACGATAAGGATTGCGGTATATTCAAAGGAGGAGGAGATAGGTATAATGCTGATGGTTGGGGCTACCCCGACGTTCGTGGCGATGCCGTTCGTGCTTCAGGGTATTATCTTGGGAGGGCTGGGTTCGTTTGGGGCGAGTTCGCTGCTAGCGTTCAGCTACAAGGGGATAATAGCCCGTTTGAAGGATATTCTGCCGTTCCTTCCGTTTCTCGAAGACGGCGTGGTGGTTATGGAACTCGGTATTATTCTGGTTGGGGCTGGCGCCACAGTCAGCCTTATAGCGAGCTTGGTGGCCGTCGAGACCTTCACGAAGAGGGCCATGAAGCCGTTATGACATCTGACTGAGCCACGCGCGTGGAACGGAGCCGAAAGCCCCGGTGGGCGGAACGTGAAGAGAGGAGCCTCGTGGAGAAAATGACATCTATTGGACGGAACATTTTGAAAAAGACCTTGCTGCTGGCCGTGTGCGCTTCAATGTTTATTCTGCCAGTCTTTCTGACTGTGCCTCGGCCGTCGCACGCGGCAACGCCGAAGAACAACAGCGACCTGGAGAAACAGCTCGCCGCTCAGGAGAAGCAACTGAAGAAGATTGAGGGCCAGATAAAGGCGAGCAATCAAAAGTTAAAAGAGGCGAATAAGAAAGAACAAGTTTTCATAAGGGAGATCTCGAATCTGAGCAACAAGCTGGCGGAGGCGGAGCAAAGGCTCAATGTCACCGTCCTGAAGCGTAATCAGATCGCGAACAAACTCCTCGAGACAACCGAGATGATCAACGAGACGGAGGCGAAGATAGAGAGGGCCAAGCGTCTGCTCACCAGCCGCATGGTGGCGGTCTATAAGTTTGGCGGCGCGTCGGAGTTCAACCTCTTCATGTCGGCAAACGGAGCTCAGGACGCCCTCGCCACATCGTATCTGCTTGCCCGGATCGCGAATCAGGACAAGGAGCTGATACGCGAACTTCAGGTTCAGAAGGCGAACTTGGATAAAGCTCGCGAGGAGCTTGTCAGGCAGAAGGCAGAGCTGGAATCCAGAAACAAGGAGCTTGAGACGCACAGGGCAAGCATTCAAAAGACATCGAAGGAGCGGAGTAAACTTCTCGAGAAGATACGCAAGGACAAGGCGCTCTTTCTCGCGGAACAGGACGAGCTGCTCAAGGCGTCAGGCGAGTTGAAGGGAAAGGTCAATGAACTGCTGGCTGCCAAGAAGAAGATGCAGCAGGCCAACAAGTCGGCGGCTACGCCCATTTATTTCAAGGGCGGTAAGCTAGCGTGGCCGCTTCGCGGAAAGATAACGAGCCCGTACGGCACCAGGATACACCCCGTCTTCAAGACGAAGGCGACCCATACCGGCCTGGATATAGATGGGCTGAGGGGAGATCCCGTGCGGGCCGCTATGGACGGCGAGGTTCTGTACACCGGGTGGCTCAGAGGTTATGGGCAGGTCATAGTTCTTGATCACGGTGGAAACCTGACGACGGTATACGGTCACCTGTCGGGAATAGACGCGATGGAGAATTCAAAGGTCAAGACAGGAGACATAATAGGCAGGGTCGGAGCGACGGGAATCGCGACCGGACCTCACCTCCACTTCGAGGTTCGTGTCAACGGAAATACGACGGACCCGATAAGATATCTTCAGTAGCGCCGGTAAAAGATTCTGTTTCTTATCGATATTTTTATGAAAGCCAGGGATTGAAATGTTCAGAAGATGCAGAGATATCCTGCTTGGGATAGCGGTGGGCGGACTTGCGGCAGCGGCCTTGATATTCGCCGGATCTGCTGATGGGGCTGGCGAGTGGGCGCGCCTTCTGCCGTTCTCTCAGCAGAACTTGATGATAATGAGACAGGCTCGCTCCATAATCGAAATGTACTACGTGGATGGAGGCGAGCCGACAGATGAGGAAAAGCTCTTCTTTGGCTCGATGAAGGGCATGATCTCGGCGGTCGACGATCCCTATACCAGGTACGTCGAGCCTGAGCAGCTCAGGGAGGAGAGCCTTGAGATGGAGGGCGAGTACGGGGGCCTCGGTATGTATATCGGCGCTAGGGACGGCAAACTGCTGGTTATAAGCCCGATTGAGGATACCCCCGCGGACAGGGCCGGAATCAAGCCGCTTGACGAGATAGTCAAGGTTGACGACAAGGTCGTGGTTGGAATGGATCAGAACGACGTCGTCAAGCTGCTGAGGGGGGCTCCTGACACCAAAGTGACTGTGTGGCTGAGAAGGACGGGGGAGGACGAACTCCTTTCGTTCGAGCTGAACAGGGAGATAATAAATATCAAGACTGTGCGCATCGAGATGATCGACGACGTCGCGTATATAAAGCTCAACAACTTCCATCACAAGACGTCGGCGGAGCTTGCGGACGCCATAAGCGAGGCCGAGTCGAAGAACTCGTCCGGCATAGTTCTGGACATGCGGAATAACCCGGGAGGGCTTCTGAACGTCGCTGTGGACGTAGCTTCACAGTTCCTGGACGGCGGATTGGTTGTCAGCATAAAAGGGAGGGTAAATCGCTTCGACGACTCGTTGTACGCGACGGATGGAATTGCGACAAGGCTTCCGGTGGTAGTGCTGATCAACGAGGGAAGCGCGAGCGCGTCGGAGATAGTGGCGGGCGCGATCCAGGACCGCAAACGCGGACCGCTCGTCGGTAAGAAGAGCTACGGCAAGGGATCGGTGCAGTCCCTGTTCAATCTGCCGGACAATGCCGGGATGTACGTGACGATTGCCAGGTACACAACCCCTTCAGGCAAGATAATCGACCATAAGGGGTTGATTCCGGACTACACGATCGACGGCGGCCCGACAGCCGAGAGGTCGGATGACAAGCAGCTTCAAAAAGCGCTTGGAGTCATGCGGAATGTTGTTCTATCCCCTGAGTAAAGAATGAATTTACGGGGCGTGATCTAAATAGAGATAGAGACCGCTAGACATTCAAAGAGAAAAGACTCGTTCTTCCTCTGGTTTGTAATCTTCCTGGCCGGGGTAATTGTCGGATGCCTTTTCTCCTTGTGGGTAGTGAGCAGAGTGGATCTCAAGGACAGCCCGAGTGTCGAACGAGTTCTCAGAGGTGATGATCCCGGGTTTCTGCCGATTTTCATCTCAGATGATATCCCGCTGTCGGATGATGCCTCGGCAGTCAGCCCCGACGTCCCTGAACGGCGCGGCGGGGAGGAGCGGACATCGGATGATGCCGCGATAGCCGGTCTCTATGTTCAGGAGGTACAGAGCGGGGAAGATCGGACATCGGATGATACCGTGGCGGTCAGCCCCGATCTCTCGGAAGCGAAAAGAGAGGAGAAACCGGCGTCGGATGATGCCTCAACGTCCGGCCCCGGCGTTTCTGAAGGGCGAAGCGCGGAAGTGCGGAGTCCGGACGCGATCGAGGAGAGTGGGCGCTTGGAGGAGAGTGACGGCGGAACTTTTGACGACGCGGACGGGCGGATGCCCATGCTGGCAGTTGTAGTGGTCGATATGGGATACAATATATCGCTCGCGAGCCGTGTGATCTCGCTGGATCTTCCTCTGACGCTGGCTATAATTCCGGGCATCAGATACAGCGTCGCGGTGGCTGAAGAACTTGACAGGAAGGGTATCCCGTATCTGATTCACGTACCGATGCAGGCGGTGGGGGACCCTGATGGAAAGGCGGGACATAAGGGGCTGAAAGACGACTACGCTATAGGGGTTAAGATGACGAAATCGGAGATGCGCGCGGTTCTCGTCTCATTGATAGATTCGATGCCCGGCGCGTACGGCATGAGCAATCACAGAGGCTCGAAGATGACGTCAGATCCGAAAGCGATGAAGGACCTGATGAATCTGCTGAAGGAGAGGGACATTTTCTTCCTGGACAGTCATACAACAGCGAATTCAGTTGCCTACGACACGGCCAGAGCAGTCGGCGTCAAAACCGCCAGGAACTCCTTCTTTCTCGATCATGAGGCGGAAGTTGAGAAGATATCGGCAGTCTTTGAACGGGCGATGAAGCTTGCGGAACAGGTGGGTTCCGCGGTTGCGATCTGTCACATGAGGTCTGAGACGATCAGGTTCCTGGAGGATTTGAAGCGAAGGGACATGAGCGCCGCGGGTGTGAGGCTTGTGACGTTGGCAGAGCTTATGAAAGAACGAGAGCTTCGGAAGGGGGATATGTAGATTGGATTCACAGGTACAGGTTTTGGTAGGTGCTCAATGGGGAGACGAGGGCAAGGGGAGGGTTGTGGATGTGCTTGCCGAAACCGCTGATGTAGTGGCGCGGTATCAGGGCGGGGCAAACGCGGGGCACACTGTCATGGCCGGAGGCCGTAAGTATGTGTTTCACCTGCTGCCGTCCGGCATGTTATATCCGAACCGCCTCTGCGTCATAGGCAACGGACTCGTTGTGGATCCGGAGAAGCTCATAGAGGAGATAAACGGCCTCGATCCATCGCCCGAGATGTTGGGTACAAGGCTTGTCGTGAGCGGAGCGGCGCATGTCGTAATGCCATATCATAAAAAGCTCGACGCGTTGAGGGAGACGGCACGAAGCCAGAGCGGTTCCGCTTCCGCGATAGGGACAACCGGCAGGGGGATAGGCCCATGTTACGTGGACAAGTACAACCGTACTGGAATCCGAATGGAGGACCTCACGCTTCCCGATGTCGTCGCGAGTAAGCTGCGCCTGAACCTGAGCGAGAAAAATCAAATCCTTGAGAAGATATACGGCGAATCGCCGTTCGAGTTTGATAAACTGTATGAAACCGTCCTCGAATGGGGCAGGTTTATCGGGCCATATATCGGCAACGTGACATTTGAATTGGGCGAGGCGATATCCTCGGGTAAAAGGATCCTCTTCGAAGGAGCTCAAGGCACCCTGCTTGACATCGATTACGGGACTTATCCCTATGTTACGAGTTCCAACTGTATTTCGGGGGGCTGTTGCACCGGCGGGGCTGTTCCGCCCGGCAGGATAGGCAAGGTCATTGGCGTAGCGAAGGCTTATTGTACCAGGGTTGGAGGAGGACCCTTCCCCACGGAGCTGACGGATGCCGCGGGAGAGCGGCTCAGAGAGAAGGGCCGCGAATTTGGGGCCACGACCGGCCGTCCCCGGCGTTGCGGTTGGTTGGACATGGTTGCCCTGAACTACGCGGTGAGGGTGAATGGGCTGGACGCCATAGCCCTGACCAAACTGGATATCTTGTCCGGCTTTGACGAACTGCTTGTGTGCGTTGCCTACGAAATCGACGGGGACAGGAGTGAGACATTTCCCGATTCATCGAATGTACTGGAACGGGCAACCCCTGTCTACAGGAGATTTCCATCGTGGAACGAGGATATCTCAGGCTGCCGAAGCGTCTCCGACCTGCCTAAGCCGGCGAGGGAGTACGTTGGCTTCATAGAGGAGTCTACATCCACGAAAGTCTGTCTTATAGGCGTGGGACCGGAGCGAGAGAATACGATCAGGATCTCCTGAAACGCCTTGACATGCAGATAGTGGACATCGACTTTTGCGGTCCAGAAGATCTCAATATTCTGTATGCCGTCGAATGTGAATGTTTTCCGTCGCCATGGAAGCGTTACATGTTGGAGAACGATCTGGACAACCTCGGGGAGATCATCTATCTCAAGGCTGTGATGTTGGGTAAGATCATAGGATACGGTGTCGTCAGCAGGAACGATTGGGACTCGCACCTGCAAAATCTCGCGGTGCTGGCCGAGTACAGAAGACTCGGCATAGCATCGCAGCTTATGATAGGGTTCGATAGAATCTCTGAGGAGTGGGGATGTAGGAGAATGTGGTTGGAGGTTCGTTCCTCGAACAAGATCGCCAAGAATTTTTACGCGAAGATAGGTTTTTCGTATCGCTCTATATCGAGGGGCTACTATTCGGATGGCGAGGATGCGCTGATATTGACGGCAAAACTTCCGTTGAAGGTGATGTGACCCGCCGGCTGAATCCAGGAGAGTGTTTCCCGCCGGCGCCGGGTCGCGGAGGCCTTTATATTTCAATGGGCAGGAGGCGCGACATGTCTAAGAAGAGCATAAGTGAACGCATAGTGATCGTCACCGGCGACATCACGCGCGAGCACACGGATGCCATTGTGAATGCCGCAAACGAAGCTTTGCTCGGCGGAGGCGGCGTGGATGGTGCGATTCACCGAGCGGCCGGTCCGGAACTTCTTGCCGAGTGCCGGGGGATAGGAGGCTGTCGCACCGGCGACGCCAAGGTAACGGGCGGTTACAGGCTTCCGGCCAAGTGGGTGATTCACACTGTCGGCCCGATCTGGCGCGGTTATGATCGTGACGCCGAACTTCTGACCTCGGCCTACAGGCGTTCTATGGAGGAAGCAGTCAGGATTGGGGCTCGGACTATCGCGTTCCCGGCGATATCCACCGGCGTCTACGGTTACCCTAAAGATGAGGCCGCGCGGATAGCGGTGAGAACGGTGGTCGAGTTTCTGAGTGAATTCGGAAACGGAACCGCCATAGATGAGGTCCGCCTCGTCTGTTTTTCGGAGGCGTCAGCCGAATATTACCAGACCGCGATGGCGGAACTTATCGGACAGATCGAGAGCTTGCGGCAAGAGGGTCCGGGCAAGTCAGATTGATAAACTTCTCAAGGTTGCTTTTCCAAGACACAGCGGCTTTTCCGGGGGATGCCCTGAGGTTCCCTGAAAGATCCTCGCCCGCTCCGCAACCGGTTATCGTCTGGCACGTGACTGGCGAATGCAATCTTCGTTGCGGTCACTGTTACTCATGGAGCGAATCACGTTCCGGATATGATTTGAAACCGGCTATGAGTGACGCGGAGGCGTTTTGTTTTTTGGAATCTCTGATGAATGACGCGCCGCCCGCGCTTATCCTGTCCGGTGGCGAACCGATGTCGCATCCAATGTTCTTTGAGTTTGCGGCCGCCGCGGTTCGAGGAGGCATAAACGTCGCGGTTTCGACCAACGGATCCATGATAGACGACAGCGCCGCGGCAAGACTCTCCGAAGCTGGAGTCTCCTATGTCGGAGTCAGCATCGACGGACCGAGGGATGTTCATGACCGTTTCCGCGGAATAAAAGGGGCGTTCGAGAGATCTATTCTCGGAATAAAAAAACTTAACGCTTGCGGCTGCAAGACCGGGCTGCGCGTGACGCTCGCCAAACCGTTGCTGCCGTATCTGGGCGAGATTATGAGTATAGCTGAACAGCTGCCGGTATCCAGGGTATGTTTTTATCACTTTATTCCTTCAGGAAGAGGGGCGGGCGATCCAGGCCTGATTCCGGATGCCGCCGCTGAGAGAGCCGCGATAGCGCGAATTATAAAATGGACGGAGCGGGCAGGCAGGCCGGAGAAGGGGGAGCGCGGGTTAGAGATCTTGACTGTGGGCGATGCCTCGGATGGTCTCCTGCTCTATAAGTACCTCTCGGATAATGAAGATGCCAGGGCCAGAGCGGCGAGGGATCTTCTCCTCCGCTCAGCGTCACGAAGGACAGGCGCGGGGATCATATCGGTCAGATGGGACGGCACGGTCTTTCCGAATCAGTTCGACTGGAAGACTCCGCTTGGGAGATGGACGGAACTGGATGAGATTCGAAGACAAAAACGGCACGATCACGGACGAAGCGCGATGTGCGAGGGGTGCGAATGGTCGTCTATGTGCGGCGGAAGCCTGATGCCCGGCGCGGTGACGTGTTGCGCTTTGACTCGTGAGTAGTCGCGGTTGCTGGATGTCGCGGCTTGCGATGGACAGCGGCGGCTATGTTTGCCTGATCTGATGAGATTGACCGCAATGGACGCTTCTAGGGATATTCGAGAGCACGTTTCGAGCATGGTCGCCTTCGAACTGGAGAGGGGGATCGAGACTGTCAGGCGCCCCTTTGGAGGCATAGCGCGGCGGTTGGGCATGGACGAGCCGGAGGTGCTGCGAGTCGCGCTCGGCCTTAGGCATTCGGGTTTTATTCGCTATTTTGGCCCTTTCCTTGACTTCAGGCGTCTTGGCGGGAGGGGCTATCTGTTTGGGCTCAAGCTGCCTCGTGAACGCAGGGAGGAGTTTGTGTCATATGTGTGCGGGCTGCCTTTTGTAACCCATAGTTATCTGCGGGATCATCGGCTTGATCTCTGGTTTACGGCCATACTCGACGGAGATAGTTCGGCGGGAACATTCTGCGGCACTTTGCAAGAGGCCGGTATCGAGTTCATTGCGTTGTCCGCTGAGAGAAGGATAAAACTTCGTACGTCATTCGCGTTGGGTGGCATGCATGCCTCTGCTGGGGCATCAGACGCGGTGGATGACAGACCTGAAGATACCTGGTCAGTCAGGTCCGCTTGCCGGTTGAACGCGGAACAGTCGCGCCTGATAGCCGCCCTTCAGGACAATATCGATCTTATACCGCGCCCGTTCGCTCGTGTCGCCCGTGCTATGAGGACCTCGGAAGATCTTGTCGTTACTGAAGCCGCGCGTCTTAAATCGGATGGGGTGTTGCGCAGAATAGGGGCTTCGATAGATCACCGGAGGGCCGGTTATCTTTGGAATAGCCTGACCGCGTGGAACCTCTCCGGCGTATCTGACGAGCAGGCTGCGGTCATGGCCGGACGCGCTGCCGCGACACGCCCATGGGTCAGCCACTGCTATCTGCGAAGAGTGATCTTCTCCAACATCCTTGCCCCGTGGCCCTATAACCTGTATATTATGATTCACGCGCGAGACGAGTCTGAAATGGCGGAGAGGGAGTTGTTGCTGAGGCGGGATCTGAGCTGGCCGGAGTGTGTCTCACTTAGGACTTTGGGCGAGCTCAAAAAAATCCCGTACAGATATATTCCGGAAAATACATCATATACGACATCAAGGATTGGTGATGGTTATGGAGAAAGAGATGAGAAGGACTGATAAGCGAGTTTCGGATGAGGGCTGGATCGCGGATGTTCTGAGAGCGGGACAGGTGATATATATTGCTCTCGCCTCGTGTGACGGAGAACCTTACGTTGTGCCGATGGGCTACGGATATGACGGCGGTACGATCTATCTGCACGGGGCGAGAACCGGGCTTAAAAGAGATATGATAGCCTCCAACCGAAGGGTCTCGTTCAACGTAGCGATAGGAATCGAAGTGGAGAGGGGTGAACTCGGCTCTGGTTTCAGCATGAAGTATAAGAGTGTAACCGGCTTTGGAGAGGTCCGGGAGATAACGGATCTCGACGACAAGAACGCTGCTCTCGCGGTTCTGATGCGGCAGTATGACGGGCCGCACACCGACCTGACCGAGACGAACAAGGATTCTGTCTGGGTGGCCAGGATAGACGTAAAGAGCATGACGGGCAAGATCAGCGGATACCCAAAGCCGGCCGCAATCTCCTGATGTTACGCGGTTACACAGGACGCCAAGCCTTAGTCGCCGCCACGAGGCGGCAGGCGGTACTCTTCGGCCATTGCCGCGACCGTCGCCTCGCTCACTTCGAGCATTGTCGATATCACATTCTTTTTCCCGACTTCGTCGGATTTTGCAAAAGGATCCGGTGATAGCAACATATTAAGAGATAGACAGGGCACTACGTCTCCTATCCAGTGGAGTTTATGTATCTGTTTTGTGAAACGTTTTTTTTGTTCGTAGTGTTCGATAATGATTGAGACTGCATTCAGGGTATGCGTAGACCATGTCTTTTAACTCGTGGCTATACAAAATCCGCCGAAGTCAGGAAAATCCGTTTCAAAAGCGTAAATGCGGCGTAAAGTAAAAAAATGGGTTCAGAGAAAATCCCCTGAACCCTTGCTATTCCTGGAGCCGGTGAACGGACTCGGACCGTTGACCTGCGCATTACGAGTGCGCTGCTCTACCAACTGAGCTACACCGGCGCGTCACAACTTGGCATTATATCAACCGCTGACTTTTCGTCAATAACCCAAATGACATCTGTCGCGAAAATAACCTCTATTTTAAGGATTCCTGGAAGAGACCAACATCTCTCATCTCCCTTAGAATCTGGATGGCCTTCTCATCAATGTCGCTCTTGCTTCTGCCTGACTGAGCCCAGGTACGAAGTTTATCCCTCGATTCGTTCATCGCGGAGAGAATATCAATTTCATCATAGCTGGACTCGAGCACTTTTATCTCCTCTTCGTCGGTTATTCTGTCCGTCAGATAAGCGAGGGCGAATGTGACATGCCCTAGGAACACCAGCCTGTCGTCCTCCAAGGACCAGAGATCAGCCATAACAGCCGCAATCAGCCTCAGTTCGCCCAGGTTGCGGCCAAATTCGTCTTCGTCGAAATCCTCTGGTTCAATATCATCACACATTCCAAGTATGTGGAAGACCATCTCTGGGGCCATGGAGACCGCGTTGAGCAACGCGTCGAACGCATCTGTCACATCTTTTTTGTCCAACTCGTACAGGGCGATCGCTTTGCAGTATTGGCTCACGGCATCTTCGAATTTGTCGAGCTCAAGCTCTCTCATGACGCGGTTGAAGTCGTATTTTTCGATAATAGTGGCATAAAACACAAGCCTGCCAGGAATGTTGCAAAATACATCGTATTTCTTGAATTCCTCCGCAATCTCCATGGCTTCTTCCCCGCTGCCGGACAAATACATATAAGCGGCCAAGTCGGAGAGCATTGATGTATACACGAATTGCGCGTCTTCGCTCATGGCATCTGGATTTCTGTCCACAACCCGCTTCACGGCCCGGACGGATTCCTCCAGCATGTCTATCTGACGAACCGACTCGTCATCGTCTTCAATCGCCTGCCACGCAATATACATCGCTATCGGATCGTACGGGTCTTCTTCAAGTATCTTGTCCGCTTCGGCAGCTATATTCCCCAACTCTTCGTCGCCCTTCATAATAACCGCCGCGGTCCTATTAATAGCTGCGACGTCATATCGGCTATTGATTTCCTGAGCGCCATCAAAAAAATTCAATAGCTTCACCTCTCATCGATTTCTCGACAAATTCAGGGGGGGAATTTCTCAGCTTGTACACAATATCCTTCGTCAGCGATGGATCAAATTGCCTGCCCGCACATGCTTCCACCGCCGTCAGGGTACTTTCGAGACAAAAATCCTCTTCCTTATGCCCGAAATTAAGCATACCCTCTATCGAATCAAATATCGACACTACCCGTGATGAAAAGGGTATTTCTTCTCCGGAAAGCTGACTTGGATACCCCATCCCATCCCACCACTCATGATGATACAGTATCGCATCCGCGATGTAGGCTATCTCAGCTATGCTCCTGGCAACTCTATAACCAACCGCCGCGTGCTGCATCGAAGTCGCGACCCTGCTTGCGATTGGAGAACGACCGACTGCCTTTATCTCATCCGGACATGCCAGCAACCCAATGTCATGATAACGAAAGAGTAATCTTAGAGCTTCATGATCGGAGTTGGGGAAGACATTTTCTATCGTCCATTCTCCCCATTGTACCATACGGCAGCACCTTTTATCAACCGCTGAGGCCATCAGGCTACGCATACGCGTCTCTAAGGACTCCAGAATTCGGATTCTCGTCTTTCTGCCTTCTCGAAGTTTTTGAGCATACATTGCATCCTCCGCGCCCTTCATGACCTCGTCAAGATCCTGTTCCTGAAATGTCTTTACGGAGATCCCGAGCGCCATGCTTGGGCGGATCAAACCGTCTCCTTCCCACAGGTCACATGCCTTCGTCATGCTCTTCAACATCTCTTCGGCATCTGTCCAACCCGTGTTTTTAAGAAGAACTATGAATTCATCCCCTCCCCACCTATACGCAAGCCCATTAGGTCCGGAATTTTTTCTCAATATTTCGGATGCCGATTTCAGCAGGATATCTCCCTCGTGATGACCAAAAGCGTCATTTGCCAGCTTGAGACAGTTCAGGTCGGCGTATATCACAGCAAGTGGCAGATTATCGGGATTGTTCAGGGATTTTAGGGCTTCCTCACACTCGCGCCTGTTGTGGAGGCCGGTCAAGACGTCATGACTGCTGACAAACTGAATCTTCTCATCGGCGAGTTTTCTTTCCGTTATGTCCTCCACTATTCCCACGGCTCCAAAGAAGACGCGCCTCTCCGACTTTACGGGGCTGAACGAGACCCTCACCCAACCCTCGCGGCTGCTGCCGGAGGCTCTGAAGGACGACTCGTGTCTCGAATCGGATCCTATTACGGCATCCATCGCCGCCTTCTTGAAGCGGGGATAGATTGCGAGCTCGTTTTCCTCCGCCAGGCATACGCCAATAGCATTGCCTCTCTCCAGGCCAAATATGGACAGAAACGCCGCGTTGCAATCGGTGAGAATGCCGTCGCTGTTGACGTGCACAAAACCTAGGGGGGACTCGTGAAATATAGTCCTATAGAGTTCCTCTCTGTTGGTCATGCCCTCCATTATCTCCAGATAACCGCTTATATCCCGGCACATCAGGGCGAGCAGGTCCTCGTTATCTGTCGTTATCCAATTGAACCTTACATCAAGCACTATCTCCCTGCCATTCGAACCCTTGGCGGGGACAATCAGTCCATTGTCGATTCCGTCGCTGTCCTTTGAACTGGCAAGAGCAACATCGATATACACCTTAGGGAAATGATCATCGATCTTCGATCTGTCCTTCGCCCCTGTGGAGATACCGAGCAGTTTTGTCCCAAGCCTGGATACCGCGACAATCTTTCTGTCGGCGCCCACGAGGATAATAATCTCATTAAGACCTCCCACAAATTGCAAAAGGCCCTTCCCGTCCCTTCCTAATCCCATCATATGTAAATGCTCGTCGTGTTCGCCGCCAGACTCGCCAGCAGTTGTGCCATAACACAAACCAAAAACGCCTCCTCGATACGCGGAGAGATTATTTTGACATTTTATCATATAATTTTATTATGTCTCTTCTTTTCAAGAATACTAATTTAATTGTTCAGTTGCCTGATGGGTAAATATTTATACCAACCGTGGAATCGGCGCATGAAGTAGAAAAAGGACAGACCCCGCACCGCTCCATTTTGGGCTCGAACGGTCCGGTTGCGGCTATACGCGATAATTCGGACACTTCGCCAGCAAGCTTCTCCCAGTTGTCGATTATGAACTCCGCATGTTCATAGTTCCGGCTGTCGATGTCATCCGGCCTGAGGTATATTAAGCCGGCATCGACCCTTGAGTTGGGCCTTGCGATGCGGCAGGCGAGAGAGTAGAAGCGAATCTGCTCCACATAAAGATCAGACGGAGCGCTCTCCTCGGGAGTGATCTTCCAATCCCTCACGTGGCATCCGTCCGAATCCTCCCAGTAAAGGTCAATACTGCCGATGAGATCTGTTTCAGCGAGTTTTACCGAGAACTTCAACTCCTGCCTCAGAACTCCCCTAGACTTCAATTCGCGGAGCCTGCCGCAGGTTTCGGTCCGCGAAAACAACTCCAGCCACGAAAGAAGGGCGCTCCTTTTCACCGGCGAGAGGAATATATCCCTGAGATTCACCGGAACTTCGTCAATCGCGCCGGTGACGCATATATCGGCGGATGGCAGGTAGTTCGGAAGCTCTGCCTGATCAAAGTTCCACCTCGTCAGAACCCAGTGAGCGAGGGAGCCGAGATCCGCTCCTCCGGCTCCTCTGTCTCCAGCCGTCTCCCATCTCATGCCCCAACCCTGCCTGTAACGTCTTCTGTAAGCGACTGGGCACCATGAGAGAAGTGAATAGGCCGAGGCTGAGAACTTAGCGAGACGAGGGGATGCGTATCCGAGGTCCTTTTCGAGGCGTCCGGTCTCCCTCTTGAGCAGAGAACTCGGCCTGTCCGGCGCTTCCTCCCCGCCAGCCGGCGCTGCCGGCGCTCTTCTCCCATCGGCGCATACTGTCATGGGATCGCTGAAGGCGATCGTCCTGAACTCAACGCCGTCTTTTCCTGAAATGGCGGTCAGCCTGTCAATCCAATCCTCGCCGGCGCCGCCGCTGCCCGCGCTCGGCGTTTTCTCAGTACCGCAGCATATCAGGAGGTCCTGTGCCCTCGTCATGCTCACGTACATGAGCCTTTCATCCTCGCTCAGCTTCTCCGAATCCTCTATAAACGAGAACCACTTTGCCGTCACTGAGGGAGTTGGATCACCGCGCTTCACTCCGTCTTCGTCAATGTCGGGGACGCTGGAGGGAACAATGCCGAGTGAACGGGATACAACGGCGGCCGATCGCCCTCTCCTCTTCGAGCTCAGCCCATCGCACAAGAGGACGACCACCGGGAATTCAAGCCCTTTTGACGCGTGAACTGTCATGACTCTTACGGCGTCATAGCTCTCGGAAAGGGCTTCGGGCTCCTCCGCCGGAGAAGCGCTTCGCATGAATTCGCCGAGATATTCCGCGCAAGCCGAGAGGCTGCTACCCATCGATGCCTCATACTCCCGCGCGACATCCACACATCTTCGCACATTCGCCATGACCCTCGGCCTCATTGAGGGGATGAACGCGTCAAGCCACGACCTGTCCTCCATAAGGGAGAGAAGCGCCCCAGATGGGCCGGCCAACTCCGCTGTTCTCTGCATCTTTGAGAGCCGATCCGCCTGCTCTGGATATATCTCGGCAAACAAGGCATCAGGGGTCTTTCCCTCTGCCTTCGATCCGGACACAAGGCGGAACGAAGAACCTGGAGGCATCATGGAGAACGGTGACTCGATCCAGCCATAGAGCGCGTAAAGATCTTCCGGCCTGTTTAACAGCCAGAGCAGGTTTACGAGATCCACCACTTCGCCGCGATTGAAGTAGCCCATGCTTCGGCTGAAGATCGCGGGGATCTCGTTTTCGCCGAACGCTTCCTCTATCGCGGGATATGAAGTCCGCGTCGGGACCAGTACCGCTATATCACGCCATGCGACACGCCTGAACGCTCGCGATACCTTGTCCCAGATCATCTCCGGAATACCTTCGGCAAAATGCCCTGTCATGGAGACAAGCCTTCGCGCTATCCCTACAGCAAGTTTTTTTCTCCTCTCCGCGGCGGGGATCTTTTCACGTTTTTCCCCTCCCTGGCCGTCTTTGTCCGCTTCGCCTAAGCCTGGGGAGTACAATATTATCTCAAGCGGAGACTCAGGGGCGTTGGAGCCGTTGCGCTCCGTCCACCACTGGGCATCTGTGGGAGGCGTCAGCGGTTCATAAGCCAACGCTGGCCCTTCCGGCCCCATTATTCCGTGATCCCACACGCGCTCAAATACGGCATTAATGCGCTCCATCAGCCTGCCGCTCATCCGGTAGCTGCGCGACAGCGGGATGTGTACCGATGACCTGTCCTCATGATCTCTTGCGCTCACCGTATATTTCGCGAGGAGATCCGGCTTCGCGTGGCGGAACCTGTATATCGATTGTTTCACATCCCCAACGATAAAAAGCGTACGAAGCGAGCCCGTTCGATCTGACGCGGCCCACGCCTCTCTTAGCGACTTTATCAGCCCATCCTGCAGGCCGTCCGTATCCTGGAACTCATCTATCATTATATGTCTGAATCGGAGGGCATATGACGGACCGCTTCGAATCGCCTCTCCGGCAAACCTTATGAGGTCGGGAAACGAGAGAAGCCCGGAATTTGATCTGGCAGCATTCCAGCACTCCCATCCCAGAGCGGCGACACTGGAGAGCATCTTTCTCGCGCGTGTCTCGCGCTCTCCATACGGCGGCGAATGGAACAGAGAAGACGTAACCTCCGCAACGCGTTTCATGCTGTCCCGCCAAGCCGTGAGGTCAAAACCCAGTGCCTCCAAAAATCTTTTTATACCCGAGCTCCCGGTCAAGTTCGACAGAGGACCTTCCATGAGGTCTACTACAAAAGTCCTTGCGGACTCCGGCCCTCTCTCGACATTTCGCCACCTGCCCCATAGGCCCTTCATGGCATTGGCAAATTTTCCATCCGTTCTGTCGAGGTAGCCAGACATCTCTGGAAACAGGTATTCGAGCCATAAGTCCCATGTGTCAAGCCACTCCGGCATGAGGCGCGACGCTATCTGGTCCTGAACCCTACGCTCCGCCGCGCGGTCCACATCGCGGATATCCGACGGGCTCATGTTCATGCTGCCGAAGACTTCGCCTGCCTCCTCCGCCAAATTTGACAGCAGTCCGGATCCGAAGTAATTCGCCAACCGCGCGAACGATGATTTTCCAAACAGTCCACCCGCAAAACCCCGCCACCTGGCGGACAGCGCGCTGGCTAGGCGTTCCTCCGACATCGTATCCATGTTCCACTTGAAATCCCTCCAGAACTCCCGGGCGTAGGGTTCAGAGACGATGGACGCGCCTGAGTCGATGTCGAGGCCGAGCCCCGATTCGCGAATAGTTCGCAGGGCAAAAGAATGAATGGTTGAAATGTACGCCTCTCCGATTCGCTCGACGGCATCCCTCAAATGGTCTGACGGCACGGACTTGTGCCACTCCGCCAGCGTTGAGGCAATGCGCTCCCTCATCTCCTCGGCGGCAAGCTGAGTGAATGTGAGGGTTAGGATCTGATCCACCCTGCACGTCGGATCGCTGGCCAGCAGCCACGCGAACCGCCTGGCCAGTGTGTGGGTCTTTCCCGTCCCGGCTCCCGCGCTGACAACTATGAGCGAAGCGCTCGACGTGATAGCCTCCCTCTGCTCAGCCCGGGCGTCCGCGAGCAGGTGAAGAAGGCTGGATTGGGTCTCATTCGTCTTGTCCTTCAACACCGGCTTCCTCCTCCCCCGTATCGTAAAAACCAGATCTCTCGGACCGTCTGCAGAGCGTCTGAAAGGCGCACGCATCGCAGCTGTCAGAGTCGTATCTCGCCGGAAACCTCCCGGAGACGAGGCTCGTGTCCATCTCGTCCATTGCGGCGACAGCTTTCGCGATGCTCTCCCCCAGGTCGAATCCGCGTCTTCTGCCGCCTTTCGTGTAGATGAGCTCCAACTCCGGAGGAAATCCCCCTCTCAGACATGAATCCGAGTGCCCAATGTAGCAGAAACCGACTGGCATCTGCATACCCCCGCCGCTTTCGGGAGCCCGCGTCAACATAGCCGCGTATGTGGCGAGCTGAAGACTGTCAAGATATCGCGCGCTTCTGCCCAGCTTATAGTCTACAATGACTGCCGCTGGCCCGGACGGCGTCCGCCAGATGTCTATCCTGTCCGATCTGCCGAAGAAAGAAATATTTCGGAGTTCGCAGGCTGGCAGCGGATATTCGAGTTTCGCGGCGACTCTCACCAGTCCGGCGGCGCCGGCCCTCGCCTCAACTTCGTCCTGCAGGACGGCTGCGTCTGACATGTCGGCCTTGAGCTCTGTTAAGGGAACGGAGAATCTCGAATCGCGGAGGGCTGGGTAATCAGCGGACATCTCAGATACGGCGCGGTCCCATACGGAGAGAAGCGTGCCCTGAATCGTCGCGCGTTCTTCTCGGCTTGTCCGCGCCGCGTAGCCGGTCCAGACAGCCTGCCACACGCGGTGCATCACCGTTCCTTGAAGCGTCCGGTCAAAGAGTCCCACGCCACCCGCCGGAGGCCTGACGCTCGCGATATTCCCGCACCAGTACAGGAAGGGACAGTTGATCCATTCGTCGATAGAGCTTGCGGAGACTCGGATCTTTCCGCTGGCATCACGCCGCATATACTCCTTTGGGTAACTCGCGGCACGGGGGAACTCCCCTCTGGATAATCGCCGCCTCCCCGACAGATCGCCGCTGTCGGCGCGTGACAGATCTTCCGTAATCTCAACGCGCTCGGCCTCGACCCAGCCGGATTCGGCGTCATCGAGGAGAGATTTAAGGAACAACGAATCTCCCTGAGGTCGTCCCTGGGAATCCGTCTTTGAACGAACTATCACCGTCAATCTTCCGCCGACGGCTAAGAGCCTTCTAAAGAGCGCCTCAGACCGTTTTCTCCTCTCATGGGTGGTCAGAAGGTGAGAGTCGCCGTCCTCGGTGATTCTGTTGACGCTATCCCTCACATCTGTCCCAAGCAGCGGATGCTCGGCCGCCGATCCCGAAAATCTTGTCTGATCGGCGTCGGTCATGATCCATATACCGTGAGTCGTCAACACCGGCGGTGTGGAGCCGTACAGCGTCACCACGCCGGACCGCGGCGGAGGAAGAGCCGTACCGGCGCTGTGTCCCCAGTCGAGCAGGTAGTTCATAGCCGCGGGTCCCGAAAGACGGAGACCGCTGGCCGGACCTAGCGGAGGTTTGGCATCTGCTGCCGCCTCCAGCTTTTGAGCTATCTTCAGCCTTGCCGACGCAACACTCCTCACTATGCCGTCCAGGTCGATGCTGTCTCCAGCGATCGAGGAGAGCCTCGATTCCCACTCTCCGTCGCCGGCTATCGACAGCAACGATGAGAGCAGTTCCGAAGCGGTGTGCCCGTCTGGATCATCCAGATAACAGCAGAAGGCGTTCAGCCTCTCCAGGTTTTGGATTGCGGCACGCCCCTCCTCGCCCTCTCGCTTTGAGAGGAAGCCGATCCACGAACGCAGTCCCTCGGGCATCTCAAGTGAGACAGCAGAGGGATCAGGACATGTCCGGCCGGATAATCCGCGATCCGCGGAGACGCGGAACAGGGGATGTCGGCACAGGTGCTCCGTCCGTTTCGCCGGCCAATTGAGCCTGTACGCCTCCCATGCGCTCCTGCACAGGTCCATCGCGATGGTATCGCTCACTGGGATCTCGGATCGCGACTGAAAGGGTATGCCGAACCTTCTAAGGGCCGCTTCCATCAACGGCAAGCGGACCGGATCGACCATTATGCCAACATCGGACTGGCTTCCTTCACATGACAGCTTGCTTAAGATCTCGCTCAGCCGTCCGGATCCATCTCGAAGCCCCGCTATCTCCGCCGCGACGCCATCATACTGACCCGCTATGCCGGAAAAGGTCATCCTCGCCAGGCTTCCTCCTCCGGCGAATTGATTTTCGTGGACCAGTCCGAGCTGCCGCGAAGCGTCGGGAAATCCATCCACGCCGGAGTAGGGCGAGTGGAACTCCATGTCGAAATCAATGCCCCAGATCTCTTTGAGTACGCTCATGGTCCTTATCAATTTCAACTGGGCGCCGGTAAAGGATAGAAAGCCGATCCAATAAAGGACGCGGCCATTCAGATATTCCGGACGCGCTGCGGTGATTGCCTCTCTGATCAGCGAGGGCATCCACGAACTGTCCGCGAGACCGTTTTCATCGAGGTAAATCAGATAATCGCCGTAGATCTCATAGAGCAGCTCGCGCGGCTGTACGCAGGCGCCAACGGAGGTAGATTCGTCATCGCGGAGCAGTCTGTCCGGTTCGACATCCTCTAGCAGAAGCTCCCTTATCGCGGAACTCAGGAGATCGGGAAAACCCCGCCGCCGGACGCCAGGCGGGACCTTTCTCCCCCTTGATTCAATCTCGGACAGGACGCCGTTGAGAATGTACATGAGAATGAGCCTGCTGTCGGGAAGATCTATCACCCTTCGCGGTCTTCCGCTGAGACGCGCGTACATCTCGGACCAGCTCCATATCTCGGGGCTGTCGCCAAACCACCCTCCCGGCGCCCGGAGCGTGTCGGCGAGCAGCTCTTCATTAGACATTGAAGGAAGCATGAAGATCACTCTGTTCCTTGCTGACAACTCCATCCTCTCGCAGATGGTCCTCTTCAATTCCGGGATTTTAGAGTAAAAGATCAGTTCGAGCATTATACCGGGCTATTATCTACGGCTCTGCCACGAATGGGTTGGTCAGGATTCCGATGCCGTCAACTTCGACCTCGACCCTGTCGCCGGGCTGGACACGGCCTATGCCCTCAGGAGTTCCGGTCGCGATTACGTCGCCGGGTTCCAGCGTAGCGAACCTACTGATGTGCGATATGATGCGGGCTACGGAGAATATCATGTTCGAAAAGGGCTCCCGCTGCACGACATTTCCGTTGAGTCTTGTCGTTATCCGGGCGTCGCCAGGCATCGTCTCCGTAAGGAGAACGTACGGGCCGAACGGGGCAAACGTGTCGAATCCCTTCGATCTCGTCCACTGGCCATCCTTGACTTGAAGATCGCGGGCCGTCACATCGTTGAAGCACGAATAGCCTCTGACATACATGAGCGCCTCGTTCTCTGTAACCTTCTTGCATCTGCGGCCTATTACGACGGCCAGCTCGCCCTCGTAGTCGATTCTACCCGCCCACTCCGGTATTCTGACTGGTTCCCCGCTGCCGACAAGCGATGTCAGTGGTTTGCTGAATATGAGTGGCTCAAGGGGCAGCTGATGGTTCAGTTCCCTGATGTGTCCTAAGTAATTCTGCCCGACGCACCATATCTTGGCTGGTACAAGGGGAGCGAGGATCTTTATCCTATCGATCGGGTAACTCATCCTCATCCCGGAGAAACCGCCGAACATATCTCCCTCGACAATATCCACCATGCTGCCGCGGACAGTGCCATTATAGGTCCTGCCATCCATCGAAAACCTGCAGAACCGCTCTATCTCTCCCTTTTTCAAATCGTTTCCCCCCACATCAGTCGTCAAAACTTAGCAAAAGCGCGCTCAATCTTGCCGAGTCCCTCTTCGAGAATCGACCTTGGGCAGCCGATATTGAAGCGGGCAAAACCGTCGCCGCCCATTCCAAAATCAGTTCCGGGATTGAGCGCCACACCGGCATCCTCTATGAGGATGCGTTGCAGCTCCTTGTTGTGAAATCCGTATTCTCTGAAGTCCAGCCAGAAGATAAAAGTTCCCTCTGGGTGTTTCATTTTGACCTTGGGCAATCTCTCCGACAAGAATGCCTCTACAAGACCGCGATTTACCTCAAGGTATGTCATAGCCTCGTCCAGCCACGGAGCTCCCTTCGAATACGCGGTCTCCAGCGCGGTTGCGGCCATGAGATTGAGGCTGCCCGCATCCATTGACGCGAGCGTTCGCCTCATCTTTTCAGCGGCGGCGCGGTCCTTGGTTATCCACGCCGAGGCATGGAGTCCGGCGATGTTGAATGTCTTGCTCGGCGCTACCAGGGTCAGGATCAGCGGCGATTGGCTTTCCGCCAGAGACGCGATGGGTATGTGGCGAGCGTCGCTGTATACCAGGTCCTGGTGTATCTCGTCGTTTATAATCACAATGCCGCGCAACGCGCAGATGTCCAAGAGTCTCGAAAGTTCATCCGCGCTCCAAACTCTCGCGACCGGATTGTGAGGGCTGCAGAGTATCATGGCCCGGACTCTGCCGTTCGACTCGATCACTCTCTCCAGGTTGTCGAAGTCCATGACAAACCTCTCTTCTGTCTCCTTGAGGGGATTCTCAACCACCACCCTGTCGTTGTCCGTAATTACGCGAAAGAACGGCGCGTACACGGGCGTCTGAATTATCACTCCGTCTCCCGGTTCGGTGAACGCCCGTACCGCCGCGGACAGCCCAGTTACCACTCCCGGAACGAAGGCCACGTCATCCGGGTCCACGTCCCACCCGTGCCTGCGCTTCTCCCATTCGGCCACGGTATTCCTGGCTTCGTCTGTCATTATGGGGTATCCGAAGACGCCGAATTCGACCTTTTCCCTCAACGCGTCTATTATCTCAGGGGCCGATCTGAAGTCCATGTCGGCAACCCAGAACGGTAACAGTCCATCCTTGCCGAACACCCTCGCCGCGCCGTCCCACTTCGAACAGCTAGTGCCTCTCCTGCGAAGCGGCGAGTCAAAGTCATACCTGCCAGTAAGATTCACGTCAAATCCCTCCAGGATAGTCGCTGATTGTAAGGTCAAAGATACCGTAACATAGTACCAAATGAGGAGCAAGCTATCAACCGGGGAATTGTCGCCTGTTGTTCGTCTGTGATAATATCCTCCCATAAGCAGTCTGAGAAAATGTCAGGATGAGACAGAAGAGAGTGACATTGACCCAGAACGAATTAAAGCGTGTGAACATAAAGCGTGTGAACGCTTGAAGTCAAAGTATACCTATGGTAACCTGTTATTAGTATTGAAAACCGAAACAGCAGGCGGCGCGGAAGTGAAAAAAATGGAGACTCTTCATGATCCTTGCGTGAGGAGACTCTGAAGTCGAGAGCTAAAAGATTTGAGAGTGGCGACCTATATTAGGAGCCTCTCGATTGACAAGAGGCCCCTGTAATACGGTGTAGCTTTTACACAGCCTAAACCGGCGGCAGCGCCTGCAGAGCGGCGCTGTTCAGGAAGTTCCAGGGCTTGTTGAAATGGGGCTGGAAGAAGAAGTCTACGAACGCAAGCTGCTCTATCGTCATCTTGTTCTGTATGCAGACTGAGAGCGTGTTTGCCGCGGGCGTGAGATCGACCTTAGATATGATCTGGCCGCCAACGATTCTGTGTGATTCGCGCTCGTATACGAGTTTAACCCTGACGTTTTCATACGTCGGCATGAACTCGGGGCGATAGTTGTCAGAGTATGTGGTCGATATGACGTCGAGCCCGAACTTCTTCGCCGACTCCTCCGAAAGCCCCGTGCTGGCTATACAGAGGTCGTAGATCTTTATTCCGCTTGTGGCCTGGGTACCCATGTGCTTCGTGGTATCCTTCTTTAGATTTCTGGCGGCCAGGGCGCCCATTCGGACGGCGTTGGTCGCGAGCGGAATGTAATCGGGCGCGCCCTTTACATTGCTCCAGACCGCAGCCGCGTCGCCAGCCGCAAATACGTCCGCGCGCGATGTCCGCATGTACTCGTTCACCTTGATGGCTCCGTTGGGAAGCATGTCGAGCTTACCACGGAAGAGGTCGGTATTGGGACGGAAACCGATGCACATGATCACGAGATCGGCCTTGTACTCTCCCTTGTCCGTAATTACGGACTCGACTCTGCCCGAGGCGTCTCCCTTAAAGGCTGTCACCTTCTCGCCGAGCGCGAACTTCACTCCCCTATCCGCGAACTCCTTTGCCGGGAGTTCTACGAACTCCTTGTCGAGGTACTTGGGCAATATCTGCTGTTCGAGGTCGATCACTACTACCTCCTTGCCCTGCACCTGAAACGCTTCGATCAGTTCAGTGCCTATGTAACCGGCTCCCACGACAGCCACTCTCTTTGCGGTCGTGCTTCTTGCCGCTATCTCCTTCGAATGGCCGTAATTCTTGCAGAGGAGGATGTTCTCGAGGTTCCAGTTATCGACCTTGGGTTGAATCGGCCATGAGCCTGCCGTGATAATGAGCTTGTCGTAAGTGTCCGAGAACTTCTCGCCTGTTTTCATATTCGTCACGTCGATCTTCTTTGCGTCCAAATCAACGTTTGTCACGTCATGTTCCATCTTGGTCACGACGCCGAGCTTTGCGAGCGCCTCCGGAGAGCAGTAAAACAACCCTTGGGGATCCTTGACTATGCCCTCGATATACAGGGCTATCCCGCACGAGAGGAAAGAAATATTGTCGTTGCGCTCATAGACGGTGATCTTCGCGTCATCGTACAGCTTCGCGGCATTCAAGATCGCGGCGGTACCCGCATGGGTGCAGCCAATTACAGCAACCTTCATTGATTGATCCCTCCATTTAAGTGTGATGTGGTAGTCTTGTTCGATTGAGCGGCCCGGATTATCCGGACTGAGAACGAAAGACATACTTGCCTGTTCGGGCGATATTGTACGCTTAAATCAAACTACTTTTATTATAGCAGATTTTTTGAAAAATTAATGAGAATTGTTGCGAGTATTGTATTAAATTTTTCTGGTATTTTTGCCGTTGTTGAATAAATACGTCTCTAGGGACTCCTTCCTCAAGCAGGTCTGGCGAATATAAGCGGGACGTGGCGTTAAATCGATATGCCAGATGGAACGGCCAGGTTGCCCCGTTTTACGTCGCCAGGTACGAAAACGTAGAATTTCTGGTCCCAGTAAGTTTTGACGAGCAGAAGCTCGACGCCTGGCCCGAGGTGCCTACCATACTGAGTATCGGCAGGGGGAACATCATCCACTGGGAGAAGAGAGACGGCCAGGGTAAATGTTTTGAGACTATGCTGTCCGTCATCTCGAACCTCCGATTCAGGATAAGATGTGAAACATCGCTGTCGTTATTGCTCATGTGTTCGACTGAGCGTCAGGTTATTACGCTTATAGATACTCTATGTTCCAGCGTGCTTGGACAAAACGTCAGTTCATGAACTCGCGAATCTTCTCGATTGGCAGTCTGGTGCTCCTCGCTATAATATCTGGAGAAAATCCTTCTGCCAGCATATTGCGAGCTACATCAAACCTGCCTTCTTCCATCCCTTTTTCTATGCCCTTTTCCATCCCTATCATTATGCCTTTTTCAATGCCTACTTCAATACCCTCTTCCTTCCAAACTCTCACGGCATCTTCCATCTTGAACTCCGCTGTCAGCAAATTGATCACCTCCGAGGTGTTTGCTCTCAAAAATTCGGACAGGATATCTCTTTCTATGCACTCCCTCACTGATTGCTCAATAGCCTTCCCCAACTCATAACCCTCTTCTACATACCGGCGCACCTGGGCTATAAAAGCGGCGTAG
>JAIRWR010000026.1 GCA_031268885.1 Synergistaceae bacterium | reverse complement strand
ATGAGATCCCGGATATTATTCTACACAGCGGATTCACCCGAAGCAGGCAGACCGCCGAAGGTGTGGCCGCAGCAGCGGGGTTCCACGGCGATTTACTTATGCAGGACGGACTCGAACCCGAGGATTCTGTTACCGCTTTTATGACAAATTTTTGGACGCAATACAATCCATCCGCTTCCAAAACGCTCCTGATCGTAGGTCACGAGCCCTTCATGAGCGATCTTGCTGAGTTCCTTTTGACGGATGGAAAGACGAGATTGCCGATGACCTTCGATCGTGGCGCATTATTGGGGACGGGCTACGTTGGACAAAGATGGAAGCTGCTGTTTTATTTGACAGGCGAAAATCTGTCGCGTCTGGTGTGGGTTTCGTAAGGAAAGAAAGGGGTACATAGATGAAAACATATACGCAGCGAACCGCTCAATGGTTGTTGCTAATTCTGACAGGAATCATTTCTCTG
This sequence comes from Synergistaceae bacterium, assembly GCA_031268885.1. Taxonomy (GTDB): domain Bacteria; phylum Synergistota; class Synergistia; order Synergistales; family Synergistaceae; genus JAIRWR01. The sequence goes on along the minus strand of JAIRWR010000026.1, from coordinate 52,934 downwards.
TTCGGGGCTTCGATCATCTACGTGCAGAGTTTTGCTGTTTTTTCACGATATCTGATATACATCTCGTTGGGGATCGTTGTGATGTTGGGCGTAATGACGAGGGATTGTCGGAAAATATCGCGTTATTACGCGGTAATGCTCGTGGGAATGTTGCTGTTACTTCTCCTTTGCGTTTATAAGGGAGAATCGATGAATGGCGCGCGCCGATGGCTGAATGTGTTTGGTTTTGCTCTCGATGTGTCCGATCTTTCTATGTTGAACATACTCCCGATTTCCTGCCTGCTTTATCACTGCAAAAATGGCGGTTGGAAGGCGATACATGAACTTTTCTGGGTGTGCTTCATATTTTTTATACTGCTTTTGCAGCTCCCGTCGTTATCCAACGCGTTTATTCTTGCATCTTGCACGGTGGGCATTCTGTTGATGGCCATTTTACGCAAGCACTTGAACGAAGATAAGCCGAGCGGAGAGTTTTTGATTCCTTTAGCGGCGGGCTCAATTGCGTTTGCAGGAATGCTCACGTATTTCATCAAAGCCTCACCGTACCTTTCTCAGCGAATAGAGGTATTTTTCAGTCGAGGAACGTTAGACCCCTATGGTCACGGCTACCAGCTTATGACGGCCGCCAAATGGCTAAGTCTCGCTCACTTTTTGGGCCCCGCTCAAAATACCAGTATGCCAATCAATTTGTCGTTGCCGCATTCTGAGGATGGTTTTATTTTGGTGAATCTTATAGCCCATTTCGGATGGCTTGCCGGAATCGTGCTGCTCCTCTTAATTATCGGCTTTATCACGCAATTATTCAGGATGACATATAAGCTCCAAGATCCTTGCGGATATTTTGTGGCATTCTCCGCTTCTTTAATGCTTTCGCTGCGGTTCCTCTTCGGTGTTTTGATGAATTTTAATCTCTGGCCCGTTGCAGGCTGGAGCATCCCGCTGCTCTCTTATGCGCCTACCGCAATGATTACGAATATGGCGCTGATTGGCGTCGTTCTCTCGGTATCGCGATCTGACTCTTTTCAGACCAAAGAGCAAGCCCATGATCAAGAGTAAGTCAATTCACGCTCCTTGCTCGCCAGAGGATGGGGTCAGAGTTTGCGTCATGCGGCGTATCAAAGGCGATTATTGTTTTGATCTCTGGCTTCAGGAACTTTCTCCAAGCGAAAAGTTGCTGGAGGACTATAACGCCGGCTACTTGGATTGGGACGCTTACGTTCAGCGCTTTTCAGAAGAAGTCTTGAACAATCCTGAGAAGACTTCGGCATTCACAGCTCTAAAAGAGCTAGCTCGCAAGGGTACGGTAACGCTTCTTTGTCACGAAGAAAGCGACAAGAAGTGCCACCGACGTCTGCTGATAGAAAAAATCAGAACGGATTTCATGGGTTCGGAATAAAAACAGTTGCTATCAGGAGGGATTCTTTGTCCATGAAGATTTCATGCGCGTATTTTTCACACCCCGGCGAGAGAGGCATTATACACAAACGTACCTCAGTTACCCCGATATGTATGTTGCTTGAGAGTTCAAAGTTTGTAAATATCATGCCGCATTCGGTAGGTCGGGATCGCCTCTTGAATCCATCCTGGAACGAATTATTTGCAGTATGCCCAAATAAGGCCATTTCTGAAACTGCATAAAAAAATCGCGCCTCAAAAACTGAGATATACTCGCTTCCGTGAATATCTTTTGCGAGGCTGTTCTCAGCCAGTTAAAACTGCTCCTCTCAAGCTTCTCTGAATACTTCAACGCAAGGATCTGTAACAGACCTGCTGCTATATTGTTATAAGCCTTCTACTACAGGGCAAAAAAATCTTATGTGCGTTGTAGTGTTAAGGACGCAATCGTGACGTAAGGGCAGTACCCGCTCTCATGTCGGCATCGCGTTGCCGACGATGGCCTCAAACAGTGCGTCATCCGTGGCGCCGCGAGCTGTCATGATATCCTCGAATCCAGCCTCTCTCGCGGCCAGAGCCGACGGCTTGCCTATGCAGACAGCCCTTATGCCTTCGACTCCCGGATCGCCGCGCTTCGCAAAGGCCCTGACGGCCGACGCGCTGGCAAACACTACTATATCCCCCGGCGCGAGGTTCACCAGGACTTGGGGAGAGGTTTCGACAGTCTCATACAGCCCAATCTCCTCGACATCCGTCCCATGCTCGGTGAATATTCCCTTCCATGAGCATGGAGACCCGAAACATCTCAGCAGCAGCACGCGCTTCGCGCCCATTTCGATTATGCCAGCCGCGGTATGCTCTCCATCGTTGACGCGAGGGACGAAGTCGACGATGATGCCTCTCTCCTCAAGCGCGTCCATCGTGGCCGGTCCGACTGCGGCGATCTTAATACCGGCGACGGCTCGTATGTCGATGCGGCTTCTTCTCATCTGCCTGAAGAAGTTTTCGACCCCAGCCCTGCTGCTGAAGACAAACCAATCGAATCGCCCGAGATCATAAGATCCAAGGTCGGCGTCGCGCGGCCTCGTCTCGATGCAGGGAACAGGGACGACCTCAGCTCCGGCATCGCGCAGAAGAGAGACGAGCCGGCGGTTCCGCCCACCGCTCCGCTCAGCCATGGTCAACCATATCCGTTTTCCCCGGAGCGGCAGCGGAGAACGACGGTTCAGGTCTTCCATGAGAGTTACCGCGCTTCCGACGACTATCACGGCAGGGGAGAGATGTTCGTCTTCCCCGGCTTTCAGCGCCAGCTCGCGCAGCGTTGTGACAATCTCCCTCTGTCTTGCCGTTGTTCCGTCGCTTATTATTGCCGCCGGAGTGTCGGGATCCATCCCCGCTTCCGTCAGCCGTCTCGAAATATCCGATATTTCATCCGAACTCATCAGCAGCACGATGGTGTCCTTCAATCCGGCCAGACGCTCGTAATCGAGCCCGCCGCATCCACATGCCCTGTGTGCCGTAGTTATATACACTCCGGAGCTGACGCCGCGGTGGGTGATCGGTATGCCGGCGCGGGACGGAACAGCTATGGCGGACGAAACGCCTGGAACGACCTCGTATGGGATCTCGCCGCCGGCAAGAGCGAGCGCCTCCTCTCCTCCCCTGCCGAACAGGAACGGATCGCCGCCCTTCAATCGCACCACTCTTTTGCCGGCGGACGCCTCGCGTATAAGCACCTCTTCTATCTCCCTCTGCTTCATCAGGTGACTTCCGGCGCGCTTGCCGACATCTATGAGCTTGGCGTCCCGTGAGAAGTACTCCCTTACGCCGCAGCCTATGAGCCTGTCGTAAACGATGACGTCGGCGCCGCGAAGCAGCTCAGCCCCTCGAATCGTCATCAGCCCAGGATCGCCGGGGCCCGCTCCAACGAGCCATACCATTCCGCGAGCCGCGTCACTCATCTTTGCGCCCTCCGTCATCGATGCCGAACATGATCTTCAAAGCCAGCCTCTCCCCCAGTCCCTTGGCATCCTCTATCGAACCTCTCAGCATGCCCCTCGAATAGATATCCCTCTCCTCGTCGACGTAGAGACCCAGCAGAGAGATCTCTCCTCCGAGTGTCTTGGCATAGGCCGCGACGGGCGAGGAACATCCCCCCCCTGTCGCTGACGCGAAAGCGCGCTCGGCAGCGGCGCAGGCGGATGATATCGGATCGTTCACGGAGGAGAGATACCCATAATCCTCCCCGGCTCTTCCCTGGCAGGCCAGGATACCCTGACCGGCAGCCGGGATTATCGTCTCGACAGGAAAGAAGAGATCAATCCTGTCGCGCATCCCCAGCCTGATCAATCCTGCCGCAGCGAGAACGAGAAAGTCAAAATCCCAGTCTCCGCTGTCAAGCCGCTCCAGCCTCGTTAGCACATTGCCCCTCACTGGATTTGTCCCGCACTTGGCGGCTCTTCGAAGCTGGACCCTCCGGCGAGGGGACGAACAGCCGGCTATGAAGCCGGACAGGTCTACCGGAATTCCCCCCGCTTCCTGACCGGAAGCCGCTTCCAACGCCTGTATCATCGGGGACGGCGTCTCCCTGAGTGATATGCGCGCTACTGCCGCGTCGCGGGGATCCTCCCTCGCTGTGTACGCGACTATCGGAAGATCGGGGTTTCCTTCGAGCGATATATCCTTCAAGCTGTGTACCGCGAGATCTATGCTTTCGTCCAAAAGCGCTGACTCCAGCTCCTTTACAAACATGCCCTTTACGATCTGTCTCTCGGAGGATATTCCTGATGATGGGAACAGCGAGGAGAAGCGGTCGCCCTTGGTCTTCATGGAGACCAGCTCGAACTCGAACTCCGGATGACATATCGATATCGCGTCTATGACGGACCTCGCCTGAGCGACGGCAAGAACGCTCTCCCTGCTTCCTACCCGTATTCTGCGCGTACGCGCGGCGCGCCTCCGCTCGGACTTCCCAAAGGGCTCGCGTTCGACTCCAGGAAGAGAGAGCGCCCACGACCACGCATCCGTCACGGATCCGCTCGAAACATCGGCCAGTGAGTCACAGGGGCTCGGTCTCGCGATCATCAGGACCTCCGCTCCATGCTTCCTGGCAGCGGCGAGTTTTTCAGGCACCCCGCCCTCCTGTCCCCCGTCCTTTGTGACGAGTATGCTCGCGCGGATCTTCTCCAGGTGTGAGCGATTGGCGGACTCGGAGAACGGGCCAAGCTCCGCGATTATATTTGACGGTGGAAAACCCAGCCTCTCGCAGGTCGCGATAGATTCCGAGGATGGCAGGATCCGAACGTACAAGCGCGTTTTGAAATCCGAGATGCTGACGAAGTTGTGCAGCTCCTTGCTGCCGATTGTCAGAAGCGCGTTTCCGTTCGCGCGCTCGATGTATCCGGCGGCTTCCTTCCACGATTTCACAACGGTGACACCGTGTCCTGATCCGGCGCCGACCGGCGGCCTGAGCACCCGGAAGAGAGGGATCCCAGCCGTCTCGCAGGCCCGCTGTATATTGAGCTTCACCTCCGCGGCGTAAGGATGCGTGGCGTCAACGACGCCAGCGAATTCGCCTGTCCTGAGGAGTTCGAGCATCCTGGACTCGTCCATCCTTCCCGACATGATCAAGTTCTCATCGGGACCTCTCCTGACAAATTTCGCCCCGTACTCGGTGGCCGCGGAATAAACGAACGGAAGGCCGGTCTTGAAGAGCTCGCGCCCCTCGGTGGTGCCTCCCATTAGGAGGATCTTTTTCGTTCCCAAAGGTCTTTTCATCAGAGCTTGTACCCCCGCGACGTGACCATCCTGCCGCCCAAGGTTTTGGTGAGGCTGTTTCCTATAAAGGCGGTGCAGAACATGTCCAGATGTTCGTCCCTGAGTTCGCCCAGGGTCAAAATCCTGCTCTCTTCGCCGTCCCTTCCCGCCATCCTCACCCACGCGGCCGGCGTCTCCGCGCTCCTAGTCCTGAGCGCTATATCGCAGGCCCTGCGAAGGTAGCCGGCACGCTTCCCGCTCGACGGGTTGTATATGCAGATGACAAAGTCCCCCTCCGCGGCGAGCCCGATGCGCCGTTCTATCGTGTCCCACGGCGTCAGGAGGTCGCTCAGGCTGATGACGGCGAAATCGTTGGAGATGGGAGCGCCGATGATGGACGCAGCGGAACAGCACGCCGTGACGCCAGGGACTATTTCGACATCGACATCGCAGCCGAGGGATTTGGCTATCTCCAGCATCACACCCGCCATCCCGTAGACCCCGGGGTCGCCGCCAGACACGACGCCGACGGTATCCCCCGAGAGCGCTATTTCAATGGCCGTCCGGCAGCGCTCTATCTCCTGCCTCATCGCGAACGGCCTCACATCCTTGTCGGGAAAGATCTCTCTCGCCATCTCGGCGTAGACGGAGTAACCGATGATGACGTCGCATCGTTCAAGGGCGCGCAGAGCTCGCGGCGTCATCTCATCTCTTCCTCCGGGGCCAAGCCCGACGACGAATATCACCGGTCTCCCGCGGCCGCTCATCCGCGCGCGGTCCTGATCTTGGCGAGCGCCAGGGTAATCCCGTCGTAGACGGTCTTGCTCCTCATGAGGACTCCTTGAGCGCCGTTCGCGGACAACCGCTTCGCTGCGAGCATCGCCGAACGTTCGCAGACGTTGTCAACCCCGGTCTCCGCTAGGACTCTCTCGGATGCCGAGAATCGCCCCTCCGCTGCCGCAAGCTCTCCAGCGCTGAAGGTCATAAACCGCAGGCCCAGCTTCTCCGCCCACTCGACGATCGCGCTCTCCCCGCGCTTGATGTCTATGGACGCGACAGCAGTCAGCGAGAGGGGGGAGATTCCGGCGTCATCGATGAAATCCGACACTGATGAACTGAGCGCCCTGAACGGTACACCCCTCTTCGAACCGACGCCGAGAACGAGGTTTTTCGGCCTCAGCCAGAGGGTCACTGGCCACGGAGGAGGCTCGATGTTCTCAGTTACCGCTACTCCGACGGGGCGGTTATCAAGCATTGCGCCCGATATCTCCTTTATGGCCTCCGTATTCTCCACGACACAGCCGTTCTTGGCGGCCCAGGCATCAACCGGCTCAATTCCGCGAACGTCGGTCGCGGTCGTCACAATCGCGTTCCCGCCCGTTATCGACGCTATCTTCAACGCGAGTCCGTTCGCTCCTCCTATGTGCCCGGAGAGCAGTGATATCACATTCTTCCCCTCGTCGTCAAGACAGACGACGGCAGGATCGCTGGCCTTGCCGCGCAGAAGCGGCGCTATCGCTCTCACAGCCACCCCGCATGCCGACACGAAGATCATCAGTCTTGAGGAGTAAAAGTGGTCCGCGGTCCAATCCATGATCGACTCGCCGAACGGCTCGACGCCGTCTTCTCCGGCGTAACGCTTGGGCGCGAAGACGTCTCCTCCCACGGCCTCCCTGAGCCTGATTGCGGTTCGCAGGCCTGCTGCCGTCAGCGAGATTATGACCGCGCGCTTCTCGGGCAAGCGCTCCCGGCCTTCGCTTGCGACCTTAGGTTCTGCCTCGGCGGGCGGATGTGAGGCCTCGCGATATCCGTGGGAGAACGACGGGCTGTACAACTTTGACCGTTCTCGCCCGCACCCTTCGAGAAAATCCCCGACGAGGATCAGAGCCGTCTTTTCGATGCCGTGGCGCTCTGCCTCGCCCGCTATTGCGGACAGCCTGCCCGTTATTATCCTCTGATCTGGCCATGACGCCCTGTACACAACCGCCGAGGGCGTGTCGGGGGGATAGCCCCCCTTTATGAGATCCGCCGTAGCGGTCTCCATCATGCCGCTCGACAGAAAGAGAACGAGGGATGATCGATGCCGCGCGAGCCCTGTCAGGGACTCTCGGTCCGGAACCGGCGTACGGCCCGCCGCGCGGCTTATGATGAGGGTCTGGCTCACGCCCGGCAGGGTGTACTCCACTCCTAAAGCCGCCGCCGCCGCTGAGAACGAGCTGACTCCCGGAATGACCTCACAGCCGATCCCGCGGGCGGCGAGAGCGTCGATCTGCTCGCGGATGGCCCCATAGAGAGAGGGGTCTCCGCTGTGCAGGCGGAGAGGCGTCCTCCCTGAGAGCGCCGCGCCAGACAGGACGCTTACGACATCCTCAAGCGTCATCGACGCGCTGTCGAATATTTCGCATCCCGCCTTCGAGAAGCCAAGTATCTCTGGGTTCACCAGCGATCCGGCGTGGACTATGACATCCGCGCGTTTCAGCGCCTCCAGCCCTCTGAGGGTGATGAGGTCTGTAGCTCCGGGACCAGCCCCCATGATAAAGACCGTCGGCTTTGTCTTATCTGTGCTAACCATGCGATTCACATCTTTTCCTTATTTTCTCCAACCGTGCGGGACGACCAGAGCATCACCGGATTCCGCGCCGCGATCAGCGAAGAAGAGCCCAGAGGACGGGACCGCGCGACTGATATGCTCAAAACCTCCGGCTCCGTAAAGAGAACCGGGTCCGTGAACATATCCGACACCTCGGCTATCGTTCGCAGGGTAACGGCGGAAACGACTACTTTAATTCCCGCCCCGAGTCCCGCTATATGCCTCAGAATGTCACGCAGCCGTCCGCCGCTCCCCCCCACAAACACGTGAGTGGGAACCGGCAGGCCCGGCGAATCGGGATGCCCCGGCAGACCGGATGGTCCTTGCATTATGTCGGGCGCGCTGCCCTCGAATACGCGCAGATTGAAACTTCGAAACTTTCTCCTGTTCCGCAGTATCAGCCCGACGGCTTCCCTCGAACGTTCGATCGCGCATACCTCCCCGTCCCGGCACACCATAGAGCACGCCACGGCTACAGACCCGCTCCCCGAACCGACATCCCAGACGATTGAGTCCCGGCTGAGGTTTAACTCGTCCAGCGCGGCGGACCTAACCTCCTGGCAGGTCATGGGCACGTCCGACCTGATAAAGTCCTCGTCTCTGGGACGCGCGCGGGGCTGTTCTGACGGAGTGTCGTTGAACACGGCCACTATGGACGGGGATGCGAACGGTCCTTCGGCCGCTGCGAGTCCCGCTGCCTCCTCCGCCGCAGCGCGGAGGATCCTTTGACCGTCGCGCGACAGGTTCTCGCCGATCGCGATTCGAACGGAACCTCGTTCCTCTTCTTCCATGAAGCTATCTATATATCGTGTCAGGATTCCGCAGACCCACTCGGGGTTTCGAACTGGATCGCAGAATATCACTGTCTTGCGGTTCTCGCTGACGGCCCGCATTATCTCGGCGTCGTTAATCACGCGCCCGTGCGCGCTTATGATAACAGCGTCACTCCAGGACTCCTGGAGTTCGGCGAAGAGATACTGCACGGAGCTTATGCCCGGCACGACGCCTATATTCTCCGCGAACGCTCCGCGCCGGTCCCCTAAGCGCTCTTTCAGCCTCCCTAGAAAGCTGAAGATCCCAGGGTCGCCGGACACGGCCACGGCCACGTCGCATGTTTTGAGGCGCGATTCGATCTCGTCGAGCGACGACGCGATGTCCTTCATTCCGATCACGCAAGGATGCCAATCCAGCAGGCTGCTCAGCCTGTTCGATACGAATACGGCGTCCGATTGCCTGAGCGCGTCCATAGCCTGTCCATTCAGAAGTCCCGGAGATCCGCAGCCGAGTCCAACGACTGAGAGCCTGTGATATTCCGCCATCGTCACTCCCCGATGTTCCGGATTCTCTCGACGAGACGGCCGATATTTCCGCTCGCCCCAAGGATTCTTCCGTCATTCCTGATAAACGCCGCTCCAGCGTCGAGCGCGCCAAACGATCGTTCGACACAGCGCCGAGAGGCGCGTTCCGCAAGCGAGTTCCACAGCCGCTTCAGGTCATCGGCGCTGAGACGGTCATCCAGCATATCGATGGCCGCCTCGGTGGTAGCGGCTTCGTAGACGCTCCGGACGAGGCCGGGAGAGTCCGTGATCATGGCTATATGAGTACAGAGCGCCTCCATCCTGCCGTCCGAGACACGGTTGTGGGTCTTGAACCCTCCGGATGAGATCTTCAGCATCTTTCCGGGATGACCGGCGACTATTACCGACACTATCCCGAGACTGACGCACTCGTCTAAAGCGTATCCCATCTCGTTAGCGGCCTGTACGACAACTCCCTCTGGCAGGTTCCACGCGGCGCGCGTCGCGCGCTCTCCGACGCCGGCAAAGGTAAGCGCGACGATGTTCCTTCCGCGAGCCGCGTGTGTATTCAGTTCGAGTGAAAGGGATTCGAGAATCGACTGTTCATCCATGGGACGCACTCTGCCGGATGTACCCAGTATCGAAAGTCCGCCGACGATGCCGAGCCGCCTGTTGAATGTGCGCGGAGAGACCTCTTCTCCCCCAGGGATCGATATCTCCACCCGGATAGAGCGGCTTCCAGCCACCTCGCGGACCGACGACTCAATCATCATCCTCGGGACTGGATTTATCGCGGGTTCGCCCGGAGGAACCTTCAGTCCGGGCAGTGTCACCGTTCCGACTCCCTCCCCGGCTAAAAAGACAATCCCGCCGGCGACCTTTCCCAGAGCAACCTTGGCCATTACGGCGAGTCCGCCGGTTACGTCGATGTCGCTGCCGGCGTCCTTTATGACTCCACAGCGCCCGTCGGGCGACACTATCACATCAAGGGAGAGTTCTTCGCCGGACGGCAGCGTCACCGACACCATTCGCGGGCGTTCGCCAGTCGTCAGCAACAATACGGCTGCCTTGGCCGCGCCCGCCGCGCAGGCGCCGGTCGATATTCCCAATCTGCCGCCTTTTATGTCAGTCATCTCTCGCGTCCAAGCCAACCGTAGAGAATAGCGTTGACTATTGCCACCGCCACTGTGCTTCCGCCCTTTGGTCCGGTAGATACTACGCGCGGGACTCCGGCGAGGCTCATGAGCGCCTCTTTGGACTCGATTACATTGACGAACCCGACGGGAACCCCTACCACGAGCGACGGAGAGGCGGTCCCTTCCTCGACGAGCCGGCAGAGCCTGAGCAGAGCCGTCGGCGCGTTGCCTATCACGAACGCCGCGTTTGGAGTCTCTCTCGCCGCACGCTCCATACTGACGGCAGCCCTCGTCTCAGAGCGGCTCAGGGCTTCCTCCGCCACATCCGGGTCGGACATGTAGCAGCGCACGGTACCGCTTACCTTCGATAGCGCCGCCTTGTTTATGCCGGAGGCTATCATGTTCGTGTCGGTTATGAAAACCGGGGAGGATTTCAACATCTTATATGCCGCGCTCATGACGTCTTCGGAGAATACCAGCGAGCTGGCAAAATCAAAATCCGCCGTGCTATGAATGACACGCGTCACGACATGCCTCTGCTCGTCTGGAATCAAGTCCAGCAGTCCGCGCTCCTTGAGCTCGGACAGAATTATTTTCATGCTCTCCTCTTCTATTGCCTGAGGGTCCATAATAAAAAATCCCCCCTATGAATGCCGAACAGGGAGGCACGACCTACAGCCGCCGCTCCCATCCATCTTCCGTGGACAGTACGGCTCACCGCTGCGCACGAGTATTCCGGCTTGAGCGTCGACGCGCCAGCTCCCCCTTCCCGGAACAGATCCGCTCCAGTGGACAACAGAGCCGCGCTCTTCTCCTACGGCGGCGGGACCACGCGGGCTTTTACCCAACTTCCACGACGCGCCGCGGCAAGGCGTTAATCCGTTGAGAGTTTAGCACATTTTTTCAGAAGTGTGGCGGAGGATTGGTGAAACTTTTAGATTGGACCATTTATTGCTTTATAATGATCTTGCCCTGTCAGTGTAAGTTTTTGTTGCCGTAAACATAACTTGACGTCTATTATCGCAACAGGCCAACGTGATTTTTTTCTTGCGTTGGAGATTTAGGAGTCGCGGATGCGGTGCGAATTATAATAATTTGTTATTGAAGATAGATTTGAATACAGAAGTAACATAATAAATATGCAAGAGGTCTTTCTATGATCTATTGATAAAATAGTAAGATAATAACTACTATAATTAATACAATACGTAATTATAATGATTTAATATTATTGAAAGTGCGTTATCATATTGACATCGTAGCTCGACACGAGGATCAACGCGTCTGGACCACCCCGTACAGGCGCGTTGATCCTCTAAACCGAGCTCTTGTTTATAAGGGTTGGTATCGAAATTAGGGCGATCGGCCAAATTTGGAGAATCGAATGCGCGACAGAGCAAAGGCATACGCCGCGGCTATCTTACATTCTGTGATCATCGGCTTGTCATTTATGTTTGTGAAGATGACCCTCGGGTTCACAACACCGTTGGATCTTCTCTTTTATCGGTTTGTCCTCGCCTTTGTCTGCGCTTGCGCGCCGATATTGGCGGGGAGGGCGGGGCCGGGCATCGCCATGAGGGATGTGCCCGCGTTACTGCCCCTTGCCGTATTTTATCCGATCCTCTTTTTCCTGGCTCAGACCTATGGGCTCTCCATGATCACGTCTGCCGGGGCGGGCATCATTCAATCCCTTGTTCCGATAATAACCCTTGTCATGGCAAACCTGATCTTAGGCGAAACCTCAAACTTGAGACAAAAAGCCTGCGTCTCCCTCTGCGTGCTCGGAGTTCTGCTCATATCCTTCATGAGCGGAACAGGCGGAACGAGCTTCAATCCGGCGGGAGCCGGCCTAATACTCGCCTCCGCCGTCTCTCAGTCGTTTTACAATGTTCTGGTTAGAAGAGTGTCGGGCAGATACGCTCCATACTCCATCGCGCTGATGACGAACTCGCTGGGTTTCGCGGTCTTCTCGGCCATCGCCGTCTATCGGCATATCGGCAGCGGAACGATCGTCAATATATTCGATCCATTGAAAGACATCCGCCCGCTCATAGGAGTCATATACCTGGGAGCGCTGTCGTCCTTTGGCACATCTATGTTGATAGGATACGCGTTATCAAAGATCGAGACATTCAAAGTCAGCGTTATCAACAACTTCGCGACTGTCATTACGTTGTGCGCTGGCGCGTTTTTCCTTGACGAAATCATTCAATGGTATCATATAGTGGGCGCGGTCATGATAATCTCAGGAGTGCTGGGATGCAATTACTTTGTTAGCGTCAAACAGACCCGGGAGGACCTTGATGTTGTCCCCTGACAGTCCTACGTACGCTCCCTGTTTTGCCTCCGGCGAATCCGGATGAGCCAAAAGCCACTTGTTTTTTAGCCGCAAGATTTTGTCCTCGTCAGTTCCCAGCTCGAAGACCGGCTTATCCATATTGGTGCCATACGGCAGCGCGACAGCCACCCGATATCCATCCCCGCCTATCGCGTTGCACGGAGCGTAATGGAGCGTGGTCTCGTACAGGAGAACCGCCGTCTCGGCAGGCATCAGGAAAGCATCGACATTCGATGTGTCGATGTGACGCGATCTGACTTTTTGGATCGGCGCGAGCAGGAGAATGACGTCGTCGGCCGCTATGCAAATCTCGCTGCCTCTGTGATATTCGAGACAGTTCAACGTGTCGTTGCTACCGGCGGTATAACCGACTTGAATCGGCATTCCACCAAAGGCTATATTACCGATCTGGACTGAGACGCCGAGAGATTCCAGCTTTGCGTCGCTTGGAACATAGACGATCCCATCCTTCGGCATTGCAGTATCCTTGCGCAGCACCGACAGAATTTCGGAGAGATCATACCCTTCGAGCAAAAATCCGTATCTCGCGAAAGTTTCATCGGCAACGCGATTCAATTTCATATCGACAACTCCTCTCTGAGACTGACGCCTGTCGTTAAGGCTGATTTTGATGAGTTACTCTTCCCCTGACCACTCTTTGGACTTCACTCGCTCTGTTTTTTGAGGGATTCCATACCGCGTCAACATAGCGGAGCGCCTCGCTTCGCGACGCTCCGCTATGCCAGACAAAAAGGCGGAATACGGTATCCGCGGCACTTCAGATCGGCTTGTAGTCAACGCCTCCGGCCGGAGGGCAACTTGGGCTCCGATTACAGCTTCGCAAACACCCCTCGCGCCGGTATCTCGTACACGGACTTCCAGCCGTCGCTGAACGGTTCCTTGAGATATGGAGCCATCTCCTCCTCCGTGCGAAGAGTAGTCTTCTCAACTGGAGGAACCTTGCCGGATGGGAACGCGTCCAGTATTTCGTCGTTTACAAGCGTAAGATACTTCAGGATAGCGACAATCGGCCTCTTTGCCTTGCGGGCATCCGAAATCGTCGGAGTTCCGACGACTCCCTCCCTGTTATTGGCCATCTCTATGGATGCCTGTCCCTCGCCCTCGCTCCAGCGGTGCGGCCGGCGCAGCGGCTCTACGGATCTGTCGAAGTGGCCGTCCGGCAGCAGGGATTCTCCCCACTTGTCCTGAGCGGCGCTCATATCCACCATCTCCTTGAATAGGAGCAGGGCGACGGATGTCTCGCACTCGTCGGCATGTATGAACGTAGTATCGAGGCTGTCGGGCTTGTCGTTTGGAATGAAAAACTCGCGCACCGCCCTGTGCCATTCGAGAGTGCGGAAGATTCCAGGCAGTTGGAATCTCTTGCAGAACTCCTGTATCGCGCTCTCCAGCATCCACAGGTGACCGTGATTGTTAACGAGTATTATCTTCCGAAATCCATCGTTCCACAGGCCAACCATCATATATATCAAGGTCTCGACGACAACCTCGTGAGGCATGTTGATCGTGCCAGGCATTCCGATGTGATGATAGGGGTGTCCTCCGTAGTTGAGCGGGGGAAACGCCAGGTTGATCTCCCTGCCCTTCTTCGCCGTGTACCGGCGGACGCCCTCCAAGATCTGAGTGCACATGAAGGTATCTAGCCCGCTGTTCGCGTGGAGTCCATGATTTTCGGTACAGCCGATCGGCACGAACACGATGTCGTTCTTCCTGCGCTTTTCGATGAGATGCGCGCGGGGCGTGTTTTGAATGTACGTTCCCGCCTTGCCCAGTTCCGACTCCGCCGGGATTCCATACTCCTCCAGGACCTTGTCGAGTTGGGCTTCGTTCATGTCCCAGACTTCCTTCTTGAGACGCCCGACCGGAGAGTTCTCAAACATGATGCCCGGCGTGTCAGTCATAATCCAGTCTATCCGCTGTTTTGCCATTTCACTCTTCCTCCCTTGTTATCTTTCGCGTCAACTCAATACGCATGTAATCTTACAATTCGTCCTGTCCGTCTGAAGCGCGGCGATATTTTCAGGGACCTCATCCAGCGTTATCTTCTTCGTTATCATGGGCAGCATATCCATTCCGGCTCCCATGCTCTCAATGAGGCGGGGGAACGTTCCGTGTCCAGAGTGCCCCTGAGCGCCGATAATACGGGCGCGCCTCACCTGGAGTACCTCGCCGGTGACTGGCATCTTTGCCTCCGCGCGGGCGACCACTACAACCGTCGAGTTGAGGGTGCGCCCCTCCCATATCGCGCCTTCGATGCCGGGGTACACGGCCGTAGGCAGGCCGGTCGCCTCCAGGTACAGGGAAGCTCCCATTCCGGATGTCAGTCTGAGCACCTCTTCCGTGAAGTCGGTCTTGGTTGGGTCTATGATGTAATCGGCGCCGAGTTTCCTGGCGAGAGCGGCGCGCTCAGGCTGAGGCTCGCTCATTATGACTCTCGCCGCGCCGTGGCGCTTCATGATGGCGCATGCGGCCAGTCCGACCGGTCCTCCGCCGCAGATTACCACGTTGTCGCCAGGCCGTATGCCGCCTCCCCGTTCGACGACCGCGTTGTAAGCGACACAGCAGGGTTCGACCAGCGAGCCGGCGAGGAAGACGTCCTCCTCGTTCCCGTAACGCTGGCGCAACGGCTCCAGGCTCCATAGGCAGCGGTCGGGCAGTACTATGTAGTCGCAGAACGCCCCGTTTACATTGAAGCCTATTTCATTCAGGCGCTCGCAGTGATTGGGCCAGCCGTCCGCGCACGGTTTGCAGGAGCCGCACCAGAGCATCTCCTCGGCGCAGACAATCTCGCCGCCCACGAAGGGCTTGTTCGTTGATTTGTCCTTGGCCCCCGGTCCACCCCTGACCACTACGCCCGAGAACTCGTGCCCGAGTATGCAGGGGAAACCGGTAAGCCCGGGGTAGAATATATACCCATCACTCTTAATCTGCGCCATGTGGACGTCGCTTCCGCATATGCCGCATGCCTTGACCTTGATAAGAACCTCTCCGGGTCCTGGCTCGGGAACATCATACTCCCTGACGCTCAGCTTCGGATCCCTCCACGCCAGGCTTCCAAGGTATGTCTGTACACCGTCGATATCCTTTGAGCCAAGTTTGAACTCCGGCTTTGGCGACCAGACAGCATCCAGTGTAACGCCCCTCATTCTTGCCATCACACAGCACCTCTCTGACTCTATCGAGTATTTTCAAGACCTTCCGCAGGTCCGCCGAATCAATTTATGTAAACGTTTATATGTAGCATATCTTCATGAATATGACATGTCAAGTACATCCGCGCAACTCAAATCTCCGGCGCTCCCGAGTAAAGTGTATTCAACGTGTAAGTCCCGGCTGATATCCATCGCTCTAAGGCGTATGGACTTGGCGGCAAATCATGATATATAATCAATCAAGCCGGCATGGGCGATTACGCTCCTCTGACTGACATTATCGCTAAAGCCGTACTTAAATAGCTAGCGCGCATCGCTTTATTGTGCCGCGTGAGAATTGTGGAATGGAGCTGTTTCGATGTCTGTATTGGTAACTGGAGGAGCCGGGTTTATCGGCAGTCACGCCTGCGTGGAGTTGATTGAAGCGGGGTATGAGGTTGTCGTGGCGGATAACCTGATTAATTCCCGCGAGGAATCGCTCCACAGGGTTGAAAAAATCACGGGGCGCAAGATCGGATTCTATAAATTAGATGTGTCGAAGGAGGATGAGCTGGAGGCGCTTCTGGCTGAAAATCCCGGCATCGACGCGGTGATGCACTTTGCCGGGCTGAAGGCGGTCGGGGAGAGCGTCCGCAAACCTCTGGAGTACTACTCCAACAACCTGACCTGCTCTCTCGTCCTTCTGCGCGCGATGAGAAGACACGGGATAAAAAATTTCGTCTTCTCGTCATCAGCCACAGTCTACGGCGAACCCGCCAGCGTACCTGTCCGCGAGGACTTCCCAATCTCCGCCGCAAACCCCTACGGAGCGACAAAGGTCTTCATAGAGCGCATCCTGCGCGACACCTGCGCGGCTGATCCGCGCCTGAACGCGGCCGTCTTGCGTTATTTCAATCCCGTAGGCGCTCATAGGTCGGGCTTGCTGGGGGAGGCCCCCGACGGCATACCAAACAATCTTGTCCCCTACATCGCTCAGGTAGCGGTCGGACGCCTGGAGCGCGTCAGGATCTTTGGCGGCGACTACCCGACGCCGGATGGCACTGGCGTCAGGGATTACATCCATGTCGTGGACCTCGCTCGCGGGCATGTCGCGGCCCTCATGAAGCTCGAAGAGAACCGCGGCGGGTTCGTGTGCAACCTGGGTACCGGGAGAGGTTGCAGCGTTCTGGAGATGATCGGGGCGTATGAACGCGCGTGTGGCAGACACATAGACAGAGAGTTTGCCCCTCGCCGCCCCGGAGATGTCGCCGCGGTATACGCCGACCCGTCGAAAGCTGAGCGCGAACTGGGGTGGAAAGCCGTGTACGACATCGACGACATGTGCGCCGATTCCTGGCGATGGCAGAGCGCGAACCCGGACGGCTACGTAAAGTAAGAGGAGGAGTGTTTCTCGTGAAAAAACCAGAGCTGGTGATTTTAGCCGCGGGGGTCGGCAGCAGGTATGGCGGCGTCAAACAGATTGATCCCGTTGGAGAACACGGCGAACTGATAATTGATTACTCCATATATGACGCGATAAACGCCGGTTTCGAGAAGGTGGTTTTCATCATCACCCATGCGCTCGAAGACGACTTCATGGAGGTCATAGGAGACAGAATATCGAAATACGTCAAGACAGCTTACGCATACCAGGAGCTGGACTGTCTGCCCGCGGGCTACGCCCTTCCAGAGGGCCGGACAAAGCCCTGGGGCACGGCACAGGCACTGCTCTCCGCTCAATCGGTCATCGATGGTCCGTTCGCGGTCATAAACGCGGACGATTTTTACGGCGCTTCCGCATACAGGACAGTCTACGACTGGCTCTCGCTCTCCGCTGAGATGGATGGAAACAAAACGCGCTTTGCCATGGTCGGATATAGGATCGAGAACACGGTGTCCGACCACGGTCGTGTCACAAGAGGAATATGCGAGGCCGACGATGGGGGATTTCTTGTGAGTATCGCAGAGCGCGCGCATGTGGAAAAGACGCCGGATGGAGCGCGGTATCCGGAGGATAGTGGCGAGACGTGGCATGACATCCCCGCCGGAACCCTGGTATCCATGAATTTCTGGGGTCTCCGCAAGGGGTTTTTCAAAGCCGCCGAGGATGATTTTCCAGTCTTTCTCGACCGGAATCTCGCGGAGAACCCGCTTAAATGTGAATATCTGCTTCCAAGCGAGATAGGATGTCAGCTCCAGTCGGGACGCGCCAGCGTCGAGGTGCTGGAGAGCGGGGATATGTGGCATGGGATCACCTACAGGGAGGACAGGCCGGGGGTTATGGAGGCGATCGAAGACCTGCACCGGCGCGGCGTTTACCCAAAACCGCTCTGGGGATAACGGCGTGGCACGGAAGAACTGATATTACACAACCTACGTGAGGATGAGCCAAAACAGATAGTTCGCGGCAGGTGTGCCGCCGTTTTCGAGCCGGAGCCGGGCCGGAGAAAGATGGATAACAGGAAGATTTCCTGGGACTGGACCTTGCGAATGTGAAATGTGAGATAATGATCGCGAGGGAAAAAGCGAGGATTGACGAGCGAGCCCGGATGCGCGGAGAATATAACAAGGGGAAGATGGAAGGCATAGAAGAGGGGAAGCTGGAAGTTGCCCGCAATCTGTTGGCGGAAGGAATGCCGCCAGAGGTTATAGCAAGGAGCGTCAAACTGCCAATAGAGAAAATTCGAGAGCTCATGAACTGACACGCTATTCCTCGGTAACATCGTCCTCTCCCATCGCGTAAATCACGCCTGGGCAATCGCCCTGTCATACGCCGCGTTTACATTATTGGGCAGAGTGGTTGAAATCGAACCCCAAGTGTGATATATTTACGTCGTAGGGAGACCGGGCAGCTCGAATGGGCAGTCAAAGGAGTACCCTGCTTTTTAGTATTGGTAGAATTTCGTATATAAACGCAAAGGGGTAAAATTCAGTTCAATCTCATTTTCCCGCGTGGTGTATTTGGAATGTTCGCGGACGGCAGAATCTCCAGTGATAAATTTATCAGGGAAAAACAAGCCGAAAAGGAACTTGAACTATGAGCGTTGTTATGGAAACGAGAACCGCCGCCGACAACAACCCACTTGGGTACGCGCCTATTTCGAAGCTGATTGTGAGGTTCGCGCTTCCGTCCATCATCAGCCTTCTTGTAAGCGCGGCCTACAATATCACAGATCAGATATTTATCGGCCAGGTCATCGGTATGCTTGGGAACGCCGCGACAAATGTCGCGTTCCCACTTACTATACTGACGACCGCCCTGGCTCAGTTGATAGGAGTAGGAGCCGCCGCGAATTTCAATATTTCAATGGGAGCGAAAAGACGGGACAGAGCGGAGGGCATAGTCGGAACTGGACTAACGCTTATCTCAGTCTGTGGCCTGTTGCTTGCGGCATTTGTGTTTCTGTTGAAAACTCCAATACTCTTGCTGTGTGGAGCAACGGATAACGTATTGCCTTATGCCGAACCATATCTCGGAATAACAGCGATTGGCCTGCCGTTTTTCCTGTTTTCCCAAGCGGCGAGCCAGCTCATACGCGCCGACGGAAGCCCGGCATACTTTATGATGTCCAATCTTGCCGGCGCGGTTCTGAATGTTCTCCTCGACTGGCTATTTATGTTTCCGTTAGGTTGGGGAATACAAGGCGCCGCCGCGGCAACCGTAATCGGACAGATTGTTTCGTTCATGATCTGCGCCCGGTACTTCACGCGGTTTAAAGCGTTCAAGATTAAACTTGAAACTTGCCGGGTAAGATCATCATACGTTACCGATATAGCCAGACTCGGAACATCCAACTTCATCAATCATCTTATCATGATGGTCGTCAACATTGTTATGAACAACACACTTGCCTATTATGGCGCGCTCGCGGCGTACGGCAGCGACATTCCTCTTGCCGTCTCCGGCGTCATCGCGAAACTTAACAGAATACTGATAGCGTTTACCGTTGGAATCGCGCAAGGCTGTCAACCGATTCTTGGTTTCAATATGGGAGCGAAAAAATATGACAGGGTGAAGGGAACATACAAGAAGGCTCTTGTTATAACGCTGTGCGTCAGCGTAGTGGCGTTTCTGGCGTTCCAGTTGTTTCCCCGGCGGATTGTCAGCGTATTCGGCGCGGGTGACGAACTCTACTTTGGGTTCGCGGAGCGTTATGTGCGCATCTTTATGCTGATGGTATGCGTTTACGGTGTGCAGCCGCTGTCTGTCAATTTTTTTTCAGGCACTGGCAACGCGCGGCAGGGAATTATGCTTTCCTTATCCCGGCAGGGATTTTTTCTGCTTCCGTTACTGATTATTCTGCCGATGACGTTTGGGCTTGACGGTGTTCTGTACGCTGGCCCGATAGCCGATTCGCTCGCCTGCGCTCTATCATTGACGATGGTTTTCAAGAGTTTCAAACGGTTGACGGTTTAGGAAAGGCAAGAAGATGAAACTTATACCGCCTATAATGTCGTCATCAGATTCCAAGGATGGACGGACATCGTTTCGCGTCGTTAAAGATTTACGGAAAAATTAAGACACTAATCTGTGGATTTTGGAAGTATAGCGTGGTATTCTAATGTGGAATTAAATATGGTATTATACCGTGCAGGTGTCGAACGAGCGTCATGGCAAGCCGATACCGATCCGTGAAATTAAGGAGATGATTTGAGTTGTTTGGGCTGATTTTGAGCATTTCGGCGGTAGTGGTGACGATTCTTGCTGGCGTAGTCATGAGAAGATGTGGTTTTATCGGGTCGCGGAAGAGCTTGGCTTGTCTCATGGCGGTATCTTTTTGCGTCATGCTCGCGGGAGCGTTGCTGCCGCTGGCATCGGATGGCGCCGCGGTTGCCGCTGAGAGTGCCGAAGCGACGAAGCCCGATGTGTCGAACAACGGACTTGGTTACATCAGTATGGCGCTTGTCACCGGGCTGGCGTGTATCGGCGCGGGGATAGCCGTCGGCAGCGTGGGGCCGGCCGCGATCGGACTCATTGGCGAGCAGCCTGGCGCGATCGGGACGACTCTCATATACGTAGGCCTGGCTGAGGGTATCGCGATATACGGCATAGTCATATCCATTCTCATCCTAAACAAGCTGGGGTAGGAGCGTGAGAGCATACCTGATCAGCGACAATCACGACTCTCTGGTTGGCATGAGGCTGGCCGGCATCGAGGGAGTTGTGGTACATGAGCGGGACGAGGTGATCGAGGCTGTGGATTCCGCGTCGAAGATGGATGACATCGCGATCCTGGCGATTACGGAGAAAGCGGCTGAGACGATTCCCGATATAA
Source organism: Synergistaceae bacterium (assembly GCA_031268885.1). Lineage (GTDB taxonomy): Bacteria > Synergistota > Synergistia > Synergistales > Synergistaceae > JAIRWR01. The sequence goes on along the minus strand of JAIRWR010000026.1, from coordinate 31,993 downwards.
TGCAGCGTCTGAGAGAACATGGAGATCTGCCGCTGGTAGTGGAGATTCCCGACCGGCACGGTTCGAAGAGAGGTTCCGATTTTCTGACGAGATATGTCAGGGACGCGATTGGGGTGAAGATGGAATGAGCGACGTCACTAACGAAAAGATAACGGCTTTACAGGGGATCATCCTCGATCACGCTAACTCGCAGCGAACCTCGATCGTTGACGAGGCGAGGCGGGAAGCGGAGGAATGGCTTCGCAAGGAGATGAGCAAGCTGGATCGGGAGACGTCTTCCGTATTAGCCGACGCCAAGCAGAGGTCCGAGGAGATTTACAGGCGTCAGCTGCTTACCGCGGAGAGGGAAAAATCCACAGAGGCGCTCAGACAGCAGAATCGATTCTTGAACGAAGCGCTGAAGAGGTTCCAGGATGGATTGGTGCGGCTTCGTGAGCGAAAGGACTATGCCGATATCCTCACCGCTCTGGCCATTGACGCGGCGCGCGGTATGCGCGACAGTTCCCCCATCAAGCTGCGCCTGTCTTCGGTGGACTCCAATCTAGGCAATAAAGTCGCCGCGGCCGTCAACTCCAAGCTTCCGGAAGCCGGAATGGCGTTTGATCCAGAGCCGGCCATGATCCTTGGCGGTTGTGTTGTAGAGTCTGCCAACGGCCGGCGTCAGATAAACTCCGACTGGCAGTCCAGGACTCAGGAGGTCTCAGATACTCTTGCCGACAGACTACTGGCGTTGCTGTAGGAGGAGCGTATACCTTGGCTGACGCTAGAAAAAAAAGAACCCCCGCCGATGTAGGCGTCCAGAGGAAGATCGGCCGGGTGGAGGTCGTCAATGGACCGGTTATCCACGCGACGGGGATGAGCGAGTTCGGCATGAGAGAGATGGTACACGTCGGGCACAGGCGTCTTTTGGGCGAGATAATCCGCATGGAGGGTGACCGCGCGACAATACAGGTGTACGAGGAGACTCTTGGCATGAAGATAGGCGAGGTCGTCTCCGGAACTGACGAGACCCTGTCCATTTCGCTCGGACCTGGCCTTATCGGTGGTTTTTTTGACGGGATCGGACGCCCTCTCTCCGCGCTCCAGGAAAAAAAGGGAATTTTCATAACGCCCGGCCTGGAAGTTCCGATGATCGATCCCAATAAGGTGTGGGATATCAGCGTCGATATCAGAGTCGGCGACATGGTGTCACAGGGGAGCGTACTCGGAACTATACAGGAGACTCAGCTCACGCCGCACAGGATTATATGCCCCCCCGATGTGGAGGGCGAGGTCGTGTCGGCCGCGCATGACGGTAAGATCACGAGCGGAGGGCTTGTGGCGAAGGTCAGGAACGCGCTGGGACGCGTTGTTGATATTCCCCTTACCCAGCGCTGGCCCGTCCGGACGCCAAGACCCTATAGAGAGAGACTCCTGCCGAACGAACCGCTCATAACGGGCCAGAGAGTCATCGACGGGCTCTTTCCCCTTGCTAAGGGAGGAACCGCGGCGGTACCCGGCGGATTCGGGACTGGCAAGACAGTTACCCAGCACCAGCTGGCCAAGTGGAGCGACGCGCAGGTGGTTGTCTATATCGGTTGCGGTGAACGCGGCAACGAGATGACAGACGTGCTCGAGCAGTTCCCGGTGCTGGAGGATCCCCGATCCGGCAGGCCTCTGATGGAGCGGACCATCCTGATCGCGAACACGTCCAACATGCCCGTGGCCGCGAGGGAAGCGTCCATTTACACCGGAATAACGATAGCGGAGTACTTCCGCGACATGGGTTACGATGTCGCCCTGATGGCTGACTCGACGAGCCGGTGGGCAGAGGCGCTCCGCGAGATATCCGGACGTCTTGAGGAGATCCCGGCCGAGGAGGGGTTCCCGGCTTATCTTCCATCGCGCCTCGCCGAGTTTTATGAGCGTGCCGGGCGCGTGGTGACGCTACACGGCGACAACGGCAGTATATCGATTATAGGGGCGGTTTCGCCGCCTGGCGGCGATTTTACAGAGCCTGTAACCCGACATACGAAGAGATTTATAAGATGTTTTTGGGGTTTGGACAGAAACCTGGCAAACGCGCGCCACTATCCGGCAATATCGTGGCTCGATTCCTACAGCGAATACGCGCGTGAGGTTGAGGAGTGGTTTAACGGGCACGTCGATCAGAGGTGGGGGGAGCTTCGCGAGAGGGCTCGCTCTATCCTGCTGGAGGATGAAAAAGTCCAGCAGGTAATACGCCTGGTCGGAGAGGACGTACTCCCGGACGATCAGCGCCTTTTGGCCTACGCCGCTTATCTGGTGAAAAACGCCTATCTTCAGCAGACAGCGTACGGACCTGATTCGTACTCTCCACTGGAGAAGGGTTTTGCGATACTTGATATGATCATTCACTTCTACGACCGGGGACTCGAACTCGTGAGGAAGGGTGTTCCAATATCTCTTATCCGTGAAAATGACGCCGTGGATGAGATAACCCACCTTCGAGAGTTCGGCGAGGAAGATATGTCGTCATTCGAAAGGGCCAGGAAGAGGCTCGACAACCATCTGGACAGGGTGGGCGCCGAGCGTACCCGCGAAACAGGGAGGTAGACAGCGGTGCCTCAGACTGAATATTTAGGAGCGGCCCAGATCAATGGCCCGTTTATTTTGGTTGAAAACGTCGGTTCGGAAGCTTTCTACGGGGAACTGGTCGACGTAAGGCTGCCTGGAGGGAAGCTCAGGAAGGGCAGAGTCGTCTCCCTCTCCAAGAAGGCGACACTCGTTCAGGTATTTGCCGGAACGGACAGCCTTATCCCAAGCGACACCAGAGTGCGCCTCCTTGGAAGGAGCCTCGAGGTTCAGCTCTCTCCGACAATAATAGGCAGGACGTTTAACGGACTTGGCGAACCGGCGGATGGGTGCGGGGTGGTCTTCGGCGGAAAGCGCGCCGACGCCAACGGAACGCCGCTCAACCCGATGTCCAGGCAGTACCCGAAGGACTTTATACATACAGGAATATCCGCGATAGATACCCTTACGACATTGATACGCGGTCAAAAGCTGCCGATATTCTCTGGCAACGGACTGCCTCACAATCAGCTCGCTGTTCAGATAGCTACGCAGGCGAGGTTGATGGGATCGGAAAATTTCGCCGTTGTCTTCGCGGGCATAGGAATAAAGCACGATGATGCGGCCTTTATGATAAAGGAACTATCCGAGCGCGGAAGAACCAATAATGTCGTCACCTTCCTCAATCTGGCCGACGACCCGGTCATAGAGCGAATAGCCACGCCGCGAATGGCCCTCTCCGCAGCCGAGTATCTTGCCTTCGAATTGGGGTTCCATGTGCTCGTCATAATAACCGACATGACAAGCTATTGTGAGGCGGTGCGCGAGCTTGGCGTGGCGGCTGGCGAAGTTCCGAGCCGCAAGGGGTATCCAGCCTACCTCTACAGCGATCTCGCTTCTCTATATGAACGGGCCGGGGTTGTGCACGGTATGACTGGAAGCGTCACGCAGCTTCCGATATTGACCATGCCGAACGATGACATAACGCACCCGATACCGGACCTCACGGGCTTCATCACGGAGGGACAGATAGTGCTCAGCCGCGAACTCGACGGCAGGGGCATATATCCGCCGATAGACGTTCTCACTAGTCTCTCTCGCCTTATGAAGGATGGAATAGGCAAGGGTTTCACCAGGGAGGACCACTCGGGAGTGGCCAGTCAGTTGTTCGCGTCCTACAGCAGAGTGCAGGATGTTCGCTCGCTTGCCAGCGTTGTCGGAGAGGATGAACTCGCCAAATCGGACAAGCAGTCACTGGAGTTTGGAGGGCTCTTCGAAAATAAATTCCTGAGACAGGGCAGAGATGAGGACAGGGAGATAGGTTTTTCCCTCGACATGGCTTGGGAGATATTGGCTTCACTGCCGAGGAGTGATCTCACCAGAGTTTCGCTTGAGGAGATAAAAACGCATATTGACAAGTACGAATCGCCGATTGAATGACAAAAACGACATTCGGCCGTTTCAAAGGCGGATATCGTATAAAAAAACGCCTGATGTATGGTGTGACTGAATTTGCGGTACTTATGCGCTTGGAGGCGATGTCATGCCATTTCGGGTTCTCGTCGTATATCCGAGAGATGTGACCACGAGGATCGGTCTTTTCGAAGATGGCACGGATATTATGCGCAGGGAGATCCGTCATGATGAAAACGAGCTCGCGGAATTTCCCCACATCGCCGACCAGTGGAGTCACAGACTCAGAGCGTTGGAAGAGTTGCTGTCGGAGTGGAATCCCTCTGAAGAGGCGCTGTCATTTGATGCCGTCATAAGCCTCGCCTGGCTCCCCCGAACCTATCCTTACGGCGTATACCTCGTGGACGGTGATCTGTTCGAATACCTGAACAGATCACCGTTCGTCATAAGCTCTTCGTCTCTCGGCGCGCCACTGGCGGAAGCTCTGTCTCGATTCATGGGTTCCGTCGCGTACGCGGTATCAGCGGTCTCTTGCAGCGGGATGGATCCGATAGCGAGGCTGTCCGGGCTGCCGGAACTTCCATTCGGACAGACCATGCGGTCTCTGGCTGTACGAGACGCCGTACACAGGGCGTCCATGGATCTTGACATAGCATTCGAAGAGATATCCGTCCTGGTCGCCTGCCTTGGCAGAAATTTCACGATATGCGCTTACAGCGGGGGGAGGACTATGGACCTTTCCGTATCCAACGAAAGAGGACCGTTCTCGGCGGCACAGCCCGGCGCGGTGCCAGCGGCGGAGATAATCCGCATGGCTTACAGCGGATTATGGTCCAAAGACGCGCTGCTTGAGAATATCATGGCGTCCGGCGGCATGATGGGCTACACTGGCAACGCCGATCCGGTCGAAGTCTCCAGGGACGGACTGACGGGTGATATGTTTGCGGAACTTGTGATAAGAAGCATGGCATACCAGGTTGCTCAGGAGATATCGGCTCAGGCGACCATGCTTTATGGAAACGTCGACGCGATCATTCTGACTGGCTACTGCGCAAATGACGGTACGTTTACGGACGCGATCTGCGAAGGAGTCTCCTGGATCACCGATAAGATCATCGTTTACCCTGGAGCCGATAAACTTATGATGATGGCAAACTGCGCGTTCAGAGTACTGAATGGAAGAGAGAAGCTCCTCTCATTCAGTGACGTGGGTAACAGCAATCTTTCACGTCTCTGATACGTCTGCCCCGAGAAAATTAAGAAATAATTTCCCAAACCGCTAGTTGTCTGTTAATATTGTTTGACATAGCTCTTCAGGTTACAGGAAAAAACATCAAATCCAGGGAGGATTTAGTATGAATACCGACAGCAAGGGTTACAAGGATTTACTGGCAAAACGGCCGTTAAACGTGCAGGCTCAGTTTGGAAAAGAACCTCTCGGGCTTGTAAGCGGCAGGGACATCGCGACGTCGGCCAAAGAGATAGGGGCGATAGTGTTGGCCGGGAACGCGCGCAACGCTCTCATAATAAAGGGACTTATGCGAGCGGCGAAGGAGATGGACGCTCCAATCCTCATTGAACTCGCGAAGTCCGAGAGCACATACTGCGGGGCAACTTACGACAATATTCCAGATTACGCCATGAAGTACTCCGCGGAGCTGGGACACGGCGTTATCTTCGCCCTTCACGTGGACCACTATGCGATAAAGGGCAAGGAGGACGTTCAAAAGGGGACGGGACATCTCTCAAAGATCGTGACAAACGGATTCACGAGCGTCGCCATAGACGCGTCGCACCTCGACGATTACGAAAATCTGGCCGCGACCCGCGACCTTGGCACATGGCTCCCCTCCTCAATCGGTCTTGAGGTAGAGGTGGGTGAAATAAAGGGCGCTGGAGAGCTCTCCACAGTCGAAGAGGCTCTCTATTTTATCGGTGGGCTGAACTCGTGGGGAGTGTTTCCCGACTATCTCGCGATATCGAACGGAAGCCTGCACGGGACGTATGACCCAGCCGCCGGCGTCATTGAGGGCATCGACCTCACGCGCACGAAGGAGATCGCCGACGCGATCGCCCCATACGGCGTGTCAATTGCCCAGCACGGCATATCCGGCACGCCCTTCGACAAAGTCGAGAAGTTTTCGAAGTATGGAATAAATAAGGGCAACGTCGCGACGTTGTTTCAGAATGTCGTCTTTGGAATCAAGATGGATCCCGAGACTGGAAACGCTGTCACCGACGGCGGGACGTACATCAAGGAGAAGGATCGCGGCATATCTGAAGCGCTCTGGAACGAAATGGTCAAATCGGCGGACGACAAGGGGATGAGTCGCAAGAGCGGCGATTACAAGAAACTCAATCTGCCGTTCCACGAAAAGATACTGGCGGAACCCGATCACATAACCGGCCGCATAGTAGATGAAGTATCCGAGTGGGCAAAGCGTTTCATCAAGGCTTTTGGAGGAGAGGGATCGGCGGAAAAAGTCATAGAGGTGATCTCGCGCAGACCCGATCATAATTCGTCGCCGGAGCGCGTAATCAGGGCCCCAAGGTCAAAGTATGGCCCAGAGTCTGCTCCAAACAAGCCTCAATCGTCGGGCGGCAGCTTCGAGGACTAATGCCAGCTTCCCCCGCGCGGTTTACAAACCTCCGCTCCTGATGGGAGAGCGCCTCTGATACTGGCGCTCTCCCATTTTACTGAGCCGTGCTAGCCGCCCATATTTCCAGGTAGATATCGTGCAGATACGAGAAGAAGGCATAATCGCGAGGAGGGGGAGATATCACGATGCTCATCGCCATGGACTGTGTTCTGGCCCGCACTGGAGCGGGTGTCCACGCGTCCGTCAGGATCCACCATGTTCTCTTGTTCGCCTCCTCTATGACCTTGACGAGCTCCTCTGTCCTCTTTCCATCCGACCACGCCGCCCAGAGGTCTTCAGGGGGACGGACGGCTCCGTCGTCCGCGGCTCTGATCCATGGGCTGATTGCGCCGGTCAGGTCCAGGATGTGGACATCGCCTATGAGGCTGCGGCCAACCTCCAGGGTGCTCTCAAGCCGCGACTGAAACTCGGCCAGCTTTCTTTGGAAGAACGGGTAGTTGTCCGGCAAGAGCCGCGACAGCACTATCAGCATTCTCTGGCTCAGGAATGGCAAGATCGATGGGTCAAACGGTATTTCGCCCTTGCTCCCGTCTGAGACGGGCAGATTTTCGTACAGCAAACTCACGCCGCCGTTCTTGAATCCGAATGAGACTGCGTCGCGCGGGTCAAGCGCGATTGTCGGCATGTCCCTGGCTATTCTCCTCGGGGACCTGAGAGTTCCCGCGTCGGTCCACCATGAGATGGAATTGATCTCCGCTGTGGCGCCGACTATAAACCTAGCCATGCTTTCAAGCCACGGCAGTGTAGTCTGGATTTTTATGGTTTTTTCGGCAGCGGAACACTCGACGGCCAACCACAGGAATATCGCTGCCGCTAAGATACGCTTTATCATCTGGCGTTTATCCCGTCAGGCTCGCGTTTCAGGCGCCGGAGGCCAACTTCCGCGGCGGCGAACTCGGCGGATTTCTTTGAACAGCCCTTACCGGTCGCGAATACTCTGCCGTCGGCAAGTACTGCCTCCACCTCGAACGTGCTCGCGTGCTCGGGGCCGCTGCGCGAGAAGAGGCGGTATGACGGCGGGGGGAGGCCCATAGCCTGAAACGCCTCCTGAAGGCGGGTCTTGACGTCCTTCTCCCGATCGTCCACCTGTGATTCGAACGAGGAGATGGAGAAGAATCGTTTCACTACAGCAGCGGCGGCCCTGTATCCTCCGTCCAGAAAGATAGCGCCCAACACCGCCTCCATCGCGTCGGCCAATATAGAGTGATTGCTCCTGCCTCCCTGGATCTCAAGGCCCTTGCTCAATCGAAGGAGAGGCGAGACGCGAACCTCCGACGCCCAGGACGCGAGAGACGTCGCGCAGACCATCCTCGCCCTTGATTTTGTCAGCTCGCCCTCGTCGTAATCAGGGTGCGTCAGAAAAAGCTCCTCCGAGATGCACAACTCCAACACCGCGTCTCCCAGATACTCCAGCCTCTCGTTGCAGGACTCAGTCCCCGATTCGTTCGCGTATGACGCGTGCGTGAGGGCCTCCTTCAGGATGTCGGGGCGGAGGAAGCGATATCCAAGTCTTTCGCCGAATTCCATTAGCGCGTCGTTCGTCCAGTTTACTTGTGTGGTTCCGTGTTCCAACCGGTTCGCGGCCATCTAATACATCCAAAGCGGGCGTCAGCCCTCGAATCGTTCCACGGCCAGAACCCCGTTGTGCCCACCGAATCCGGCGTTGTTTATTATTATCCTGTCAACCTGTGTTTCAACCGGCTCGGCGGATACGTTGACATTACAATCGGGGTCCGGGAATTCGTAGTTTATCGTGGGATGGACGATCCCCCGCTCTATGGCCATAAGAGCGGCGATAGTCTCGACCGCGCCGGCGGCGCCGAGACAGTGACCGAGCATGGATTTCGTCGAGTGCACAGGCATCCTGTCGGCGTGGTCGCCGAAGACCCGGCGGATAGCCCTGCTCTCCGTCCTATCGTTGAGCTGCGTCGATGTGCCGTGCGCGTTGTAGAGATCGACCTGATCGGGACGCCAGCCGGCCATGCGGAGCGCTTTCTCTATCGCCCTGACGGAGCCGTCGCCCTCGGGGTCAGGCGCTGTAATGTGGTACGCGTCGCAGGTGTTGCCGTATCCCCTTACCTCGGCATAGATGTGAGCGCCGCGTCGCTTTGCGTGTTCCATCTCCTCGAAGACCAGAATTCCGGCGCCCTCGCCCATGATGAACCCATCCCTGTGAAGATCGAACGGCCTGCACGCGGACTCCGGTCTGTCGTTTCTGGCGGACAGGGCCTTCATGTTGGCAAACCCGGCTATGGCTATGGGAGTAATTGCCGCCTCAGCCCCTCCGGCAAGTATTATCTCGGCGTCGCCCCGGATTATCGTGTGCATCGCCTCGCCCATGTTGTGAGTCGCCGTCGCGCACGCCGTCACTATAGCCATGTTAGGGCCGTGGGCGTGAAAACGCATCGCGACATACGCTGCCGGCATGTTGCTCAGCATCATAGGGACGAAGAAAGGGCTCACCCGCGACGGGCCCTTCTCCTTCAAGATGTCATAGTTTTCATGAGTGGTCGTTATGCCGCCCTCTCCGCTTCCGATGTACACGCCCAACGATCCGAGGTCTATCTTGTCGAGTTCGAGGCCGGAGTCCTTTATGGCCATATCCGCCGCTGGGATGGCAAAGTGTATCACTCGATCCGTCTTGCGGGCTTCCTTCTTGTCCAGCCAGGGATCCACGTTGAAGTTCTTCACCTCGGCCGCGATTTTAACGCTATGTCCCTCCGTGTCGAAGAGAGATATTTTTTCGACTCCGTTGCGTCCTTCGGCCAAGGCGTCCCAGTACGCATCCCTTCCGCAAGCGATTGGGCTTACGACGCCGAGACCCGTTATGACGACTCTTCTCAAGCAAATCACTCCTTTAAAAAGGGACGCGCCAGAACTTACGAACGCGCCCCCCGTGAGCGGGCTGACGCGTCGCGCTACTCGTCCACGCCAAGTTTCGCCTTGACGTACTTTAGCGCCTCGCCGACATTTGTCAGTTTCTCGGCATCCTCGTCGGGAATTTCTACATCGAACTCCTCTTCTATTCCCATGATGAGCTCGACTATATCGAGCGAATCGGCTCCCAGGTCCTCGACAAATGAAGCGTCGGGCTTTATCTGATCCTCCTCGACGTTCAGACGATCCATGACCAATTCCTTTAACTTTGCAAGAACTTCTTCGGACTGCATAACTTTAAGCTCCTCCTTCCATTTTTTTGCGGCATGTCTCGACGCCGCCTTTTTAATCGCAGAAAACGCCGATCGAACTGCCAGAACGGCATTCAACAGATCAGCCTTCCTTAAATCTATGGAGAATCCCCTCCGAGGGGAATCCGTGATTCCGGCTCGTGTCCGCCCGGACCATCATCCGTTTTGCCTGTCCCGGCTGTCCGCAACGCGTTACATGGTCATTCCTCCGTCCACAGTCAGCGACTGACCGGTGATATAGGACGCCTCGTCGGAGACGATGAATGCCGTCGCCTTAGCTATATCCTCCGGCGTTCCGTACCTCCCGACCGGTATCCTGGCGAGAGACGCAGCTCTGACTCCATCGGGAAGAGACGAGGTCATGTCGGTCTCGATGAATCCAGGAGCTATCGCGTTTGCTGTGATCCCCCGGGACGCGGTCTCCCTCGCGACGCTCTTTATCAGACCGAGGATGCCCGCCTTCGCCGCCGCGTAATTAGCCTGTCCGGCGTTGCCGACAAGGCCGGATACGGAGCTTATGGCGGCAATCCTTCCGAATCTGGCCTTGATCATCCCCCTTATCACCGCCTGCGCGCAGTAGTACACGGAGTTCAGATTTGTGCGGATCACGTCGTCCCACTCCGAATCCTTCATCCTCGCCAGCAGATTGTCCCTGGTAATGCCGGCGTTGCACACAAGCACCTCTATCGGGCCGAACTCCCCCGTCACAGCGTCTGTGAGACGCTTTACCATGTCAGGCCGCGACACATCAGCCTGTACCGCAAATGCCGCTCCTCCTGAGCTTTGTATGATTCGAGCCGCCTCCGCGGCCGCCGCCTCCGAATTCTGGTAGTTCAGGGCCACGCGATAACCTCGCGTGCCAAGCTCAATGGCCACGGCACGGCCGATGCCCCTGCCCGCTCCCGTTACGAGAGCCACCCTGCCAGACGACGCGTTCACGATTCGTTCACCGTCCCTCCCGCGAGGAGGCCCGCCGCCGCCTCGACATCTTCAACCCTGCTTACGGAGACTGTTTTCACGCCCTTGACGATTCTTTTTATGAGGCCGGTCAGCACGCTGCCGGGGCCTATCTCCACGAAGAGTTCCACGCCCGCTTTCGACATCGCGGTTACGTCATCCGACCAGAGCACCGGGGAGAATGTCTGTTCGAACAGCGCCGCCCTGATTGAGTCGGCCGACAGCTTCGGGGAGGCGTCCACATTGGCGATTACCGGCGTCAAGGGATCTCTCCATGAAAGAGACGCGAACTCATCCCGCAGCCTGTCCGCCGCCGCCCTCATACGAGCACAGTGAAACGGGGCGCTCACCTTGAGAGGGATGACCTTCGCCGCGCCTCGCTCCTTCGCGATCTCGCCGGCTCTCTTCACCGCTTCCGCGTCGCCGGATATGACTATCTGGTTAGGGGAGTTGACGTTGGCTGGAGCGCATATATCCCCCCTGGCCGACTCCTCGCATATCGACTTGACGGCGGCCAGGCCGAGCCCAAGAACGGCTGACATGGTCCCCTGGCCGATGGGAACGGCCTCCTGCATAAAAGTTCCCCTTCTGCGCACTAGAACTGCCGCGTCACCCAGGGAGAGAACTCCGGCCGCCACGAGGGCGGTATATTCGCCCAGGCTATGTCCAGCATAACATGATGGCGCAAGAGGACTTCCTAGCTCAGCCTCCACGGCTCTCAAGACAGCGATGCTCGTCACGAGTATCGCGGGCTGCGCTACCGCGGTCTTCACCAGTTCCTCATCGGGGCCGCCGAAGATTATCTCAGAGAGCGAGAAGCCTAGAGCGTCGTCCGCCTCGGCGAACACGGCTCTCGAAACCTCGTATTTATCGTAAAAATCCCTCCCCATCCCGACCTCCTGAGCACCCTGGCCTGGAAAGACTACAGCGTATTTTATATTTGCCGGCAGAGACGGTCCCCCCTTTCTCATAACGCTAATGAACGTCTGTGCCTGGAGACGAGCCTATTCGCCTCGAATGCGCGCCTGGGCGTTCTAGTCAAAGCGCGCCCCTATTGTTCTGGAGAGTTCCGCGGCCTCGTTCACTATCTCCTCGATAATCTCCCAGGCAGGCTGAATTTTTTTAACGAGACCGGCAATCTGCCCCGACATAACGGATCCGTTCTCGACGTCGCCGTCTATGACCGCGGCTCGGAGCTTGCCCGAGCCGAACTTGTCGAGTTCGGCTATCTTCACTTTATTCTCCTCCATCTCAGCGAACGCCTGAGTGAACTTGTTCTTGATCGAACGCACAGGGTGTCCGAGAATACGGCCCGTCACCACCGTGCTGCGGTCGTTCGCCGCTATGATGCGGTTCTTGAATCTTTCGTGGGCGTTGCATTCGGAGGCGCAGACAAATCGCGTCCCCATCTGAACGCCCTCGGCTCCAAGAGCGAAGGCGGCGAGCATCCCCCTTCCGTCGGCAATGCCTCCGGCCGCTATCACTGGGATGTCCACGGCGGACGCGATCTGTGCGGTGAGGGCCATAGTCGTTATCTCGCCGATATGACCTCCGGCCTCCATGCCCTCCGCTATCACGGCCTTCGCGCCCTGTTTTCTGGCGCGCTCAGCGTAAGCGATCGACGCGACCACCGGTATCACCGTTATCCCCAGTGGAGCGAGCTTGTCTATAACCTTGCCGGGTAGTCCGGCGCCGGTTGTCACGACCGGGACCATGTGCGCCATAGCGAGTTCCATGGCGTCCTTCCACGTGGGAGAGAGCAGCATGATATTGAGCGCGAACGGCTTATCGGTAAGCTCTCGGACCTTCGTGAGCTCCCGATCGAGCATATCTGGAGGCATGTTGCCCGCGGCGACTATGCCGAGGCCGCCTCCGTTACTGACTGCCGCCGCTAGATCCGCGTCGGCCACCCACGCCATCGCTCCCTGAACTATGGGGTATTTCACTTTCAACAATTTGACCACTCGGTTACCTGTGAACATCAAAACACCTCTGTTCTCGCTGCCCGACTAGAAATGTCCGCGGCGCCGTCCCCTTGAGGGCCGGTCTGCCGTCAAAGGTAATGAAGAGATAAAAATTAACCGCGGCAGCCTCTTAATTCTCAAAAGACATAATGTCGTTATATGTTCAACCTGATTCTTCCAGGCTCTTATGTCTCCACGAGAGCCGCGCCATAAGTCATTCCCGCGCCAAAGCTCGTAATGATAACCTTCTGCCCCGGCTTTATCCTGCCGTCCATCACTGCCTCGTGCAGGCCTATCATAATGGACGCCGCGGATGTGTTGCCGTATCTGTCCAGATTTATCACCGCTCTCTCCATGGGGATCTCCATCCTGCTGAGGACTCCCTGGAGGATTCGTATATTTGCCTGATGGAAGATCCACCAGTCCGCCTCTTGTGGTGTTATACCACAACTTGAGCAAAAATTCGCCAGATATGGAGGAATTTTACGATTTACAAATTTGAAAACCTCCGTACCGTTCATCTTCAGGAAGTGCCGCCGCTCGCGCAGCGTCTTTTCGGTGGCAGGTTCGGCGGCCATCCCCCCTGGAATGGAGATGAGATCCTTCTTCTCCCCGTCCGCCTTCAGGTCGATGTGGGTGAGCCTTGGCATTCCCTCCCTCCACTCGCCCATGACGGCTGCTCCTGCTCCATCTCCAAAGAGCACGCACGTGCTGCGATGCTCCCAATCCACGAGCCGGCTGATCGCCTCCGAACCTATTACCAGCACATTCTCCCATATCTCGGAAGCTATTCCGCCGGCCGCCGCCGCCATCGCGAACAGCCCGCCGGGGCATCCCGCCTGAATGTCCATCCCGCCCGCCCGGTCCGCGCCCAACATATGCTGAATGGTTGGACCTACGCCCGGCAGAAGGGTGTCGGGCGAGTTTGTGCCCACAATGATCATGTCCACCTCACCCGGACTCGACCTAGCGTTCCTCAGCGCCTCAAGACCGGCCGACGCGGCCATCGACGAGTTCGACTCGTCGCCGGAGACTATATAGCGCGTCTTGATTCCGCTGCGCCCCACAATCCATTCGTCTGAAGTGTCCACTATCTTCTCCAGATCCGAGTTCGTCACCAACCTCTTTGGGAGGCACATACCAGTCCCCCTGATGCCAACAGCTCTTCCTTTTATCACAGACAAAACATACTACCTCCAGCGCTCTCTTAACATGTACTATTTATGATTCAAAACTCTCTTTTATGAGATCTGTTCCCTTGAGGCGCGCGAACGAATACGCAACCCTCAGAGCGCCGGCAATCGCGTTGGGGCCGGAGTTTCCGTGTGCCTTGATCACTATGCCGTCTACTCCCAGCAGAGGCGAGCCCCCGTTTTTCTCATACTCAAACCGCGCCCAGATCTCCCTCAGCGCTGGCATCATCAACGCGGCGCCTATCTTGGGAATGAATCTTTTTCCTATCTCCTCCCGTATCAAAGTTTTGACAAACTCGCCGATGCCCTCGCCGAACTTTATCAGCGCGTTGCCAGTGAACCCGTCGCAGACCACGACATCCGTCCCGCCTATTGGGAGGAGGTTCCCCTCCACGAAGCCGCTGAAGTTGAGCGAACTCGCGGCGAGCATCTCCCTCGCTTCGCCTATCACGTCGTCGCCCTTGATCTCCTCCGCGCCGTTCGAGAAGAGCCCAACGCTCGGTCTTTCCACTCCGGAGAGGGATCTCATATATATCGATCCCATGTGCGCGAATTGAAAGAGATTTATCGGCTTGCACCTCACGGTAGCGCCGACGTCCAGGAGGAGGGAGAGCCCCTTGAGCGATGGAATGGGTATCGCGAGCGCCGGGCGGTCTATCCCCTTTATCCGGCCGGCTACTAACACCCCTCCCGCCACTATCGCCCCGGTGTTTCCGGCCGAGATGCAGCCCGTCGCCTCGCGGGAACGCACCATCTCGATCGCCACCCGCAAACTGGAGTTCTTCTTGGAGCGGATCGACGACGCCGGGTTGTCTCCCATGCCGATCACCTCGCTCGCGTTCACTATGCTGACGCGCGAGACCACAGACGCTTCGGCATCGTGGATATATCGTTCGATCCGATCTCTTATCCCAACCAGCGCCACCGAAATATTCGGATTTTCCCCGCACGCAAGAATGGCTCCTCTGCACGGAGCCTCTGGCGCGTTATCGCCTCCCATCGCGTCGAGAGCGAAAAGCATGAGCGGCGCCCCTCCTTTATTCACCGTTTGCGTCGTCACCGCTTCGGTCGGGATTTTCGTCAACGGAACCCTCCGCCGCGACGACGACAAATCGCGCGACGAATATCTCGCTGTTCCCAACCCTTGTGCGAACGCTTACGACGTACTTTTCATCCTTATGCGTCCCCACCTTGGCTCGAGCTATCAATCTGTCGCCGACGCTGGCGTAGTGTTTGAACTTGACCCTCGCCGCGCCGACTACGACCATATCCCGCTCTATCGCGGCTATCGCGAGAGTCGCGGCCTGCGCGTATATGTGATGATCCGCGATCAGGTTTGTATGCCTGAACGCGTACTCGCGGTTCGTTTGAAGAACGGAGAGAGCCAGGCTGTTGGGCTCCAGCTCTATTATCTCTCCAAGGACCTCCTCCTGCCTCATAGAAGTCAGCCTGGAAGAGGCGTTCTCCGCCATTTGTCTCGTCCGCTCGCGCAGCTCCGGGACATTCAAGACGCTCCTGTCCAATCGAATCGTGCCGACGCTCACTCCCAATTCCTTCGCAAGGTCGAGATCAGACATGAGAGGATCTGTCCCAAGAAGCCGCAATAATCGCTTATGCCGCTTCCGCTTCAGTTCAGATCGCAAAATCAGTACCCCCGCCATCGCATAACAATATTATCCTGCTATTAACAGTTGGTAATAACAACTGGGCGTAATATATATTTTTTTCTGTCTTCTGTCAATGGGCAAGATAAAGGAGACTACGGTTCAGGGTTCTCTTCAATCGGCTTTTTTCTTCTCTATCTCTTTGAACACCGCATCCGGTTTTTTGGACAGGATTCTCTCCTTTACGTGCTTCAGCCTTCGCTCGTCGGGCGGGTGCGAGTTGAAGCCGGACGGAGTAGTCTCCCCACCGAATATCGATATACGCCGCAGGGCGGTATAGAGTCCTGTGGGGTCGGAGTGTCCGCTGAAGGCGAGGTCAACCGAAAAATCATCGGCGGCGACCTCCTGTTCTCTGCTGAAGCCGGCGGTTGCCAGGTTTGACCCTATCCCAAGCGCCACATTCGCCAGCGTGCTATCCCCGATCACGTATCCCAACACTGCCGTGGCCAGTCCAATACCCGCGGCGTTGCTCACCCTTTTTTCGTAGTGACCGAGCTTGGCGTGTCCAGCCTCGTGGGCTAGTACGCCAAAGATCTCCGCCCTGCTTTCGAGAAGCTCCATCAACCCGGTCGTAACGGTGACGGACTGGCCGGCCGTCACCCACGCGTTTGGAGATTTGTCCTCCTTTATAGACAGCGGCAGGAGTTCCATCTTCGCGGCGTAAGTGACGTCGCGCCACGCGCGTCTCACGGTGTTCTCGTTTATTCCGGCCCACGCGCCGGAACACGCCGAAAGCGCGGCGCAGAAGATAAAGACCGGTATGACAGTGTACAGCACACCGCGAAGCTTTGTTGTCCAAGAGAATCTAGTCATCAGAGGATCGTCTCCCTTCGTTAATATGTTCTCGTTTCGCAAAGAATACCCGGCTGGGGTTCGTGGCAGCAGGACCTCGATATAGCCCTAAGCATCGATACCAGTGAACCCGAGTTATCTCAGGACACGGAGGCTCTAAGGCCGGGTAAAAAACACCATACAACATACGCGGCATGACGGCCGCGCGCCTCAAAGACTATACTCCATACCACGTGAGCTTGTCATTATCTCCATAGGCGCCGTCCCGCCCAAAGGTGTCACGGATACCGCAGGATCCCTATGTTCACTGTTTTTTCTGATAATCCTTAGGCACGTACAACGGGTCGTCCGTCTCGGCGCGATCAATAGCGATGGCGCTTTCGCATCGATCGCGCACAACATCACGTTTGCGGTATTTCCGGAACCCATGAATCTCCTTCAAGCGCAGCCACATTTTGAACTTCTTCGCAAGCTTGCTGAAGAAGCTTGTTTTGACATGCCGGCTGACGTTGAAATGCATCATGCGAAGTAACTTACGTTCTGTCTCGTTCGCGCTATTTTTGGTAGTCTCCTTCATCTTTGCCTCCGTTCGCCGCATTCCGAGCAGACTAGGCAATACCAGCAAGTCAGGCAACTTGGCTCTCTGTTTCATCCACACTTGACGACATTACATACTATATCATATATAGTCAAAATAGATCCGCGTAATAATGAGGAAACCTCAGCGAGGCATAAATAGTAAAACAGAAGCTGAATAAGAACCTTACGCGGCTCATTTTGTGTGATATCTTACCTGACCAATACTATTCAAAATTTCCAATTTATTTGACTTTCGGGTATATTGACAGTATTATATAACTTCCTTGCTCAAGTATAGAACTTTCATACGAATGTAGGGGGAGTGCGGATAATGTCCCAAAAAATCACCGTAATCCTGGGCAGCCCCAGGAGAGATGGGAACAGCGAACGACTTGCCGCGGCTTTTACTCGCGGAGCGTCAGAAGCTGGGTATAAGACCAAGAATATACGGATGCACGGTCTCAGAATCACAGGATGCATAGACTGCAGGCGATGTTGGAACAACGGCTCTCACTGTTTTCTGAACGACGATATGAAGGAAGTGTACGAATCGCTGGACGGAGCCGACGTGATAGTCTTCGCATCGCCCCTCTACTTTTATTCTTGGACATCCCAGATCAAGCAGGCGTGGGATAGGCTTCTTCCATACTTCCACAAGAACAGCAAGGTTGACGTGAGGGGACGGAGAGCCGTATTGCTCTCTACTGCCGGCGACAACGACGAGAGCTGTTTCGACGGCCTCAAGAGGAGCTTTGAGCTTGCCTGCGCTTACTGCGGCTGGGAGATCGTCGGTGAGATATGCGCCTATGACGTGTATGAATCCGGAGCTATAAACAAAAAAGCCGACTGGCTCAAGCGCGCGGAGGAACTCGGCAGGAATCTGTAGGAACACTCCGGGCACGGACGGCCACGGACTGGGCCCTCGCGCGAACAGGGTGCTTTGGATCGTATTCGGACGGCCGCGTTTATTAATATATAAATGTGACGAAATACGCTTTCATCCCAAGCTGTTTCTAAGGGTTTTGTGTGCCTGCCATTAGCCATCTCATCTTCCGCCCTATTCTAATGTGTATTCGCCGTTTTTGGGCCGATAGACCGTTGTTTTGAAATAAAACAGCGCATGACACCGGGCAGCGGGATATGATAAGATTGCTTGTTGTCTTTTCCAAGAGGAGAAGGCTTTTAGGAAGTGTTGATTGAACGGCGAGAACGAGGTGACATGTGTGTACGACGCTTCAAAGATTCGCAACGTGGCGATAATAGCCCACATCGATCACGGCAAGACCACGTTGATAGACGCTATTTTCAGGGCAACTCGAACGTTCCGGGAGAACGCTCAGTTGGAGGAACGCATAATGGATGGACTCTCTCTCGAAAGGGAGCGCGGTATTACGATAAAGGCTAAGCACTGCTCCGTCGAGTGGAACGGATACAGGATAAACATCGTCGATACCCCAGGGCACGCCGACTTTTCAGGAGAGGTGGAACGCGTCCTCTCGATGGTCGATTCCGTACTGCTGTTGGTTGACGCGAACGAGGGGCCGATGCCCCAGACGAGGTATGTGCTCATGCGGGCGCTGAGGCTTGGCCTTAGGCCCATCGTAATTGTGAACAAGGTTGACCGGCCCAACGCGATGCCGGATATCGCCCTCGACAGGACATTCGATCTTTTTATAGAGCTTGGCGCCAGCGACGAGCAGTGCAACTTTCCCATTCTCTACGGATCCGGGCTGAGCGGCTGGATGGTCAAAGACCGCTCCAAAATAGCGGACGGGGAGAAAAACGGCATGCGGGATCTGTTCGAGAGCTTGATAGAATTTGTCCCCCCGCCAAAGACAGGCGAGGGTGATCATCTGCTAATGCAGGTCTGTACGCTCACTTGGAGCGACTATCTTGGCCGGATAGCCTGCGGACGCATAACTAGCGGCACGCTTAAAAAGGGTTCTCAGATACTCGTCACCCACACGAGATGGACGGATCACGACCAGAAAGACTTCGAGGTCGTCTCGCGGTCGAGAGAAACCTGCGCGCGCCTGTTTATAACCGAAGGACTCGACAGACAGGAGACCGGCGAGGCCGGCGCGGGTGAGATCGTATGGCTCTCCGGTCCCGACGAGATGACTCTAGGCGATACCATCTCGTTCCCGGATTACGCGGAGGTCCCTATGAAACCGCTCGATATCGAGGAACCGACGGTGTCGATGTTTTTTCTTGTCAACACGGGCCCGTTTGCCGGCATGGAGGGTAACGCGGCTACGCTAAGGCAGATCAGGACGCGGATAGATAGGGAGACGCGCATAGATCCAGCCCTGAGGATGGAGGACCTAGGACGTCCCGACGGAGTCAAGGTATCGGGAAGGGGCGAGCTTCACCTCGGAATCCTCATTGAGGAGATGAGGCGCGAAGGCATGGAGTTCTGCGTGTCACGCCCGGAGGTCATTACACGGACGGGATCCGAGGGTGAGACGCTCGAGCCCATGGAGGAACTGATCATAGACGTACCGGAGGAGTATCAGGGGATCGTCATACAAAAAGCCGCGCAGAGAAAGGGAGAACTCCAGGAGACGGGGAACAGCGGAACTGGAACGCTTCGCCTCGTATTTTGCATCCCGACGAGGGGGCTGGTGGGTTATCGCGGCGAGTTCCTGACGGATACTCGCGGGCTCGGCATGCTTACCTCCCGTTTTATCGGCTACGGTCCATGGCGCGGGGAGATAACATCTCGCTCGCGAGGCTCAATGTTCAGCATAGACTCCGGTGTCGCGACCAGCTACAGCTTGGAAAACCTTCAGGAGCGCGGTACGCTCTTTATCGTGCCGGGCGAAAGAGTGTATTGCGGGATGATAGTCGGTGAAAGCTCGCGTCCCAAGGACCTTCCCTGCAATCCGGCAAAACGCAAACAACAGACCAACCACAGATCCGCGACAAAGGAGACTACCATAGTTCTCGATGTGCACAGACAGATGACCGTAGAATCCTCCATCGAATGGATCGAGGACGACGAGCTGGTCGAGATTACGCCCAAGTCGGTCAGGATAAGAAAGGGAATCCTCGACCCCGCGGAGCGCAAACGCGCAGAGAACAGGGTGAACGCCGCGTAATAAATACAACCTGGCGGCGGGGACTTGTTAAGTACCCGCCGCCGTTAACCGGTGTCTCCCTCAGTTCTCGGATAGCGTCTCTTTAGATCACGTCCGCTTCCTGCCGGCCATTACGCGCATCCGGACGAGCGCGGCAGCTATTAGCATCGGAACAGACGCGCCGTTCGAACAGCCTCCGCTGCCGCTGTTCTCTCTGTCCTCTTCTTCCTCGTCCCCGCCCTGAGCGCGGACGACCCAGTAGGCAAAATCCAGCGTATTGTCGAAGTTCCCATCGTATACTATGGCAAAGATATAATGCGGGTCTGGGCCGACAAACATCTCAGTCGCGTCGTACCAGTATCTCCCCTCCACAGGACCGGAATCGGCGAACATCCCGCCCAGAAGACCGTATATATTCCCCCTGTCGAATTCAGCGTCATTCAGCTCTATGCCGAGTTGGAGCATATCGCCTACATCCACGGCCTCTCCGCCCGAAAAACTGCCCATTACGGATATTCCGAACCGCTCCAGGAAATCTTTTGGAGTCGGAGCAACGTAGAACTCTCCGCGCTCTGTGAGTTCGTACTGCTTATTCGCTTCCTTCTGCTCCTTTACGTTCCTGAGGAACGAGACCATCCTATCGAACACCGCTTCTCCCAGGAGTTCCCTCGAAAAGTTGACGCGTTGTTCGGTTCCCGTCACTCCCTTGATCGGAGTCCCATCCACGTTCTTCGCGCCGGTAACGTCCATCGGAATCTTAAATGACGCACCCATATCGCCGATCTGGCCCGATTTACCGGAGACGCGAAGTATGGACCCTGTCGGCTGGGAGACCAGGTCCAGGGCTCCGATCATGAACAGGTAATCCCTCATGGAGGCATAGGTGTTCGCTCCTACAAATTCCATATTTGTCCCCCCGTCTCCGTCGCTTACAAGGAGATCCGTCGCGTCGGCGCCGAATGGGTCGGATATCTCGAAGGACAGGGACGACATCATCCCGTAAAAACCGGCGCCAGTCGTCCTCGAATCCAGATACATCGTGTAAAAGTACGTCTTTCCAGGGCTGCTCGGCATGACGAATATGGCAGTCCCGTCGTTCCCCGTCCGCTCCGCTCGAAGCGCCGTGACCTCGTCGTGCAGGTCCGTGAAGGGAGCGCCCTCCTGTGTGACGTAGACGTCTACGCCGGCGAGCGGCTGGCCGTCCTTTAAGATCTTCACCCCTGTCCGAGACGAGGGAGAGACGCCGGCGAGGTCGCTCAACGGCACAATCTCAAGTCCAGACCGCATGAATGTCCGCGTCGAAAATCCGTCTTCCCCGAGATTGATAAACGCCTTGCTGAAGCAGGCAAACTCCTGGTGATACGTCACCCCTTCGTATGATTCGTCGTTCGCGTAGTCCGCGCTTGTGACAAATACAGAGGTGGCCGAGTCTGGAACGGAGACGCGGCTTCGCATGCTGTCATCAGTGAACTCGAAGGACACTGGAGTGGAGACCTCTGGATTGTTGGAGCTGACCACCCAACCCTCTATCTCGTATTTCGTCGCGTCCTCCCCTGATTCGTCCGGCATCGGAGGATTTAAGGCAAACGTCGTGAATACGTCGGCCATCTCGGATCCGGGGATGTCCGCCGATGGGAATGAAAAATACATGTGCGCGTCAGCCGTGCCGCCGAAAGATGACATCATAAACATCACACACATTGCCGCTAACATACGAATACAGAACGACAGTCCGAAATCTTTACGCATTGTTAACACGTCCTCTCAATTGTTAAGCGCCCATAGACGCCTGCCCAACGCTTATAACCTTGGGCGCCTGATTTCAAGTCAACATTATTTGTAAAAACAAACTCTTTTTTCACGATAAGACCTCTTCGCTCTCAACCCCTCTCTCCCGTCTCATGGATAGACGCCTCAGGCGCATAAACGCCTGAGCCTCTCGCCTCGTGCTCTTCAAGTATATTACATCACCCGTCAGGAAAATTGTCAGCGCGGAAATCTTTCTTATCAAACAGGAAATATATCGGTAAGAAGGTATAATAATGTCAATAAAAACTAACATAATGAGGAGAGGAGATTATGATCTCTCGCAAGACTTCAGTCAGTTTCAAAAATCCCTCGGAATTCATGAGGGCTATGTTCGAGAACGGAAATACCGTCGCCTCTGGAGGCGATATCGTCTCCAGCCGCGACGCCGGCTTCGCCTCCGCTCAGATCGCCACTTATCGCCTATTCGGACTGCTGGAGATGAATATGTTCGAGATTATGCCATATGCGGATATCAGAGTACCGTATGAGTTTGAATGCGATAACTTCGAGATCGCGTACGGTGTCGAGGGTTCTTTTTTCATTCATACGAATAGTCACGGCAACAGCGTATTCAACGCCAACGGCCTTTACCTCTCGCCGGCCTTCAATGTGCGCGGTGAAGAGGCTTATCATAGGGATCAGGTGTTTAAGACCATCTCCTTCAACGCGTCGGGGAGCATAATGGACGCGGTCATGGACAGACTCGGATGGGGGAGGCTGTGGCACGACGCGGCCGACAACAGCCTCCGCGGGAAGGGAGCCTCTTCTTGCGTCGCGGCGGCGCCGGCGGACATCTCCGCATCCTTTCTTCAAATCGCCGCCTGCGACTACCCCGACAGATGCAAGCTGCCATTCTTCGAGAGCAAGTTCATGGAGATCATATCGAGGTTTATCGCCAGCGAACTGTCCGGCCGCGACGCGCCTCCCGATGCCGGACAGCTTGAGGATTCGCGGATAAAGAAGATCCCTGGCATTCTTATGGAACGTTCCGACTCCCCTCCGTCGATACCGGAGTTAGCTCGTGACCTGTCCATGAACACAACTACGATGAAGCGCGGCTTCAAAAGAATATTCGGCGAGCCGATCTACGAACATCATCGCAACATGCGGCTCGAATTAGCCGCGGCGAATCTGCTGGACACGAACAAGTCCGTTTTTGAAATTTCGATGGACGCGGGATACTCAGACTGCGGAAATTTTTGCAGAGCGTTCAAAAAGCGCTATGGGATCCCGCCGGGCCAATATCGCAGGAGGGTCGCCGCGTCCCCGTGATTTAGAGTTCGGATAATAATGCTCTGGAGAGTTCAAAGTTCTCATAATCAAGAAGTTGAAAAGCCTTCTATCGATGTATATAATCCTTTAGTACACAACTACGAAAGGAGGTGGCCATCGGTAGAAGGCTTATAACAATTATATTATATACTTACGAGCGAAGACAGTTGTCAAAGACTAAAGCCGCCGATTCTACACGGCATAGTTACGCGACATCTGTTTGTGTTATGTTCGCGGCACAGCGGCAGATCTTAATGTTCGAGAGTATATAATAAATTTACAGAAAGAGTTATCGCCCAAAAATTCCAAAATTAAGAGGTGCGATGGGTATGAAAAACAGAGGAACGTTAGGTTTGGTCTCATCTGCTCTGTTAATCCTATGCATGGTGTTTTTTGGCACTCCGGGCATATCCCATGCTTCGGCACTCGACGACGAACGCTCATACTTCTCGGAGTATGGTGTCGAGTACTGCGGATATATATTCGCGCCACTGAACAATGAAATTGTAAAAATACCTCGCAATAAGGATAAGGTTAAGAAAAACGCGGAATTTGTAATGGATTTTCCTGAAAATACAGAGGCTTATGCCGGATATGATGAAAAGAGAATTTTCACCAAAAATGACGGGAACCTCTATATCAACTTCTGGGCATACATGGTTCACGGTGGTCTGTTTCGGCTGACACCGGGCTCGGATAAGCCAGAGTTTGTCGTGAAGGCAAGCTCTAACGTGGGAGGGTTCCATATTGAGGACTCCAAGCGTCACCCGGAGACGATGAAATTTTTATATTTCGGCGAGGGGGATGCCGGCACATCGTGGGGGGACTTGTACGGTTACCTTCCCGGCAAAAACAAAGCGGTCAGATTGATGTCCTACAGAGGTGTTATGAAAACCGATGATCTGATCGGGATAACCAGAGACGACGCTGTACTGGCTTCTCAATTCGTATATGGGTCCGATAATGAAACGAATCGCTTGGAAGGTTTGCGAGCTATTATGATGGACCCCGAAACCGGGGAGGTCAAAACACAGCGCTTGCTAGAGGTAAAAGATATGCCGAAAACGTATTTTATAACGCCGGGCTCCGACCTGGAAAAGCTGTACCTGTTTGGCGCCGGGCTCTCGGTTTACGACGTAAAAAACGGATCGCTGAGGAAGGTCTTCGCCTTTAACGAAATTATTAAAAATTGGCCAGATAACGGGTACCCATATTCGGATGACGCGCATCAATATTTGAATCAATATTACGGCAGTGAAGACGGAAAGGACGCGTTTATGTTTGTAATTGACCAAAAGCGGCCTGGGCGCTTTTACATCTGCGGAAACAACCAAGCGGCGCGCATAGACGCATTCAATGAAACCTACGAGCGCGTCAAGGACGCTAAGGAGATAAAGGGGAAGGATGATCGCTTGTGGTGATCGTATTGTAGCGGCTCACGCGAAATGTCCGAAGATGTATCACAGAAAGAGTCCGCGAAAGTTGTCAAGAGAGGGTGACGCAAGTGACGCAAGTTGAACGATGACCTCGCAAACCGTGAAAATATCGAGAACATAGCCGATTCCAAAGGCGACGAGCACATGGATCATGACGGCACGTGGAAGGACCTCATCAAAAAATTCCTTCCATACCTGCTGAAAAGGGCAATACCGGAGCTTTACAGGGAGGCCGACACAAGAGCAGAACCCAAATTCGAGAATACAGGCTGCAATTGAACGAGGAGGGTAAAATATTGTATATTCCGTTTTACGAATTGGACGCGGCGGAGGAAGTGGAAAAGCGCGGCATAGAAAAGGGCAAACTCGAAGTTGCCCGCAATCTACTGGCTCGCGGAATCTCTCCTGATATCATAGCGGAAAGCGCAGGACTTCCTAAGGAGAAGATACGCGAACTCATGAACTGACTCCTTGCCCAAACCCGCTGTAATTGTCTGACGGGTTTCAATCCGCGAAAAGACGACGTTATGTATCTTCCCTCATCATCGCCGTGCCGTTTACGTGGTTATTTTCTCATGTCACCTGATAATGGGCGCGGAGGGCGTAAACCTTGCACTTTTATAGGCAAGAGAATTACCTGTCCCGCTCGTATCGTACTGGTGTCTCCAAGTCTATTTACGGCTTTAATAACGTCGCGGTTTGCGGAATATTCAATTTTATGCTTTGAGCAAATGGCCATCAAAGTGTCGCCGCGCTGTACCGTGTATTGCACAAAGCCGATTAAGACGTCTTCGCCGCTATCCGCATTGATTGCTTTTTCATGCTCGTCGTCCGAGTTTATCGGTTTGCTCGTGAACTCTCGCCGCAGTTCGGTTAGGTTATCTCTGTGGATCGAAATCTCTTGTTGTAGAACAGTAAAAATTTCTTCGACATCTTCTTGCAATTTCTCTTGTTGTTTGTTGAAGTACAATAATACGGCGGATATTGATAAAACCCCAACGATCAACAGAAGCAAGTACAACAGCAGGAGTATTTTTCTCCCACTACTGTCAGTAACTTTAGCGTCTGTCAGCTTGATATCAGGCTCGATTGTTATTCTAGTGTCTACTTCATCAAAAATATAAAACCCGTTGAGTTTCTCCACCTTTCCGTTTTTCCACTGAAAGAAACCTCTTATGTCTTGCTTTGGATCTACAACATAAGCGACTTGAAATGGCAGGTTGAAAAAATTCTCCTGAATAAACATATCGTAGTTGGAAAGAAAAATCCCGTAGCCCGGGTGAGTATGCTGCCAGCCAAGTATTTTAAGGTCAGGGAATAAGCGCGATTGCTCCTTATAAACGTAGTTCCACGTTTCGTGGGTAAACGTCAACGTGGAAGCCGAGGCGTCTGTGTACTTCGCCTCAATTACCCATTGAATGACAACTTGCGTTTTACCTGAATACTCGGTGTAATCTCCGATTAATATGCTTCCCAATTCTTTAGATGTATCGGAATGCGCATATTTTTCTATCGCTTTATAAGCTTTTTGGTGAATATACACCTTAACGTCATCGTTTTCGACGGTACCGCTCAGTACAAAATTCACCGGTAATCGCGCCACGCCTGCTTTTCGCTCAACGCCATCTTGGATCTCAATACCAACCTCATTCTGATTAAGCTCATTCATACCTTAGAACTCCTTTGCTTTAGTCGCCGCAATAGGTTTTATCGTTAACATTTTAGGCTTCTAACAGTAAATAGGCCTTTTAATTCACTTCAAAATATCAATTTCAAAATCTATTCGCTCTGACGCGTTAGGCTTGCGTTGCGAAGGTTTCATTCTGCTATACGCCAAAACAGTCACGAGTATGATATTAAGCAAGCCTGAGCAGCACAGCAAAACCATTAAAACGGAGTTGTTGTTCTGGGTACCATTTGAAATGGAGCTTCTTTCTTTGTTCTCTACGGGCGGTAACAAGCGGCTGCCTTCGGAACTATCATCGGGGTTAGCTTGAGCCGTGTTTTTATTACCGTTTGAGATATACTCTTCTATGGTTGTCATTGATATCGCAAGGCCTATTCCCTCGCTGTCAGCGATTTTCAGCGTATTCATGCCGAGGACTTCGCCATTTTCGTTAAGCAACGGACCGCCGCTATTCCCAGAGTTCACCGCGGCGTCTGATTGTAAATACGCACGAGAACCTATCCTCCGATTCTTTGCCGATAAAACACCCTTTGCTAATGAGTATGCCATGCCGTTCGGCGCGCCAACTACGTACACATCATCTCCAACCTTAGATAAATTCTCGTCAGCGATTTTAAGCGGTACAAAGCTCGTGCCATTGATATTTAAGACTGCTATATCCAACGCGGTATCAACCGCTTCGACATTTGCGCCATATTTATCACCCGCATAAGTCTTAATTACGACAGAATCGGCATTTGCGATAACGTGAGCGTTCGTAACAACCCTATGCCCACTTATGGCAAACCCACTACCGACCGAGTTATAGTTATAGGAGTACACAACCACAACAGATTTGTAAATGGTTTCCACATCGAACCCTATCGCGTTTGCCCGAATAGGGGCGAGCAATATGCAGACAAGAGAAAGTGCGATACATAGCGCATAACGCAATCTTCTCATACCGACGCTCCTCATAGAATCAAGTCAATTATTTGGTATTAAAGACCAATACAGAATTGCCGACCGCTATGGCGTCCCCTTGTTTTAAGATGCACCTGGCTGTTTTCATGCCATTAACAATCGTTCCGAGCGGCGTACCTTGGTCAATGAGAACATATTTGCTGCCGTCCAAAACGATGTCGCAATGGTGCGGTGCTACAAGGCTGTCCTTGAACAGCACGATGGTATTCTTGCCATTGTTACCAATGCTTGTAGTCCCGGCGAAAACAAGGTACTCTTTGCCCTCAAATTCCCCGCGAACGACTTTCAGCCAAGCCTGTTTCGCGAATTGCTCCAACAAACCAATGCCAAGGCCTATGAGCAATCCCATTACGGTGATACCAATGGCTCTCGCAAAAGTACCCGTATCGTTTGCTCCAAACTTTACGACGCCTACGACAAAGTTGAAGATAAAGCCGCCGAGAAATCCTCCGGCAAGTCCTCCGAGCGAACAAAACATTAGCCTGCGCAGTTCGGGCTTTATCAAACCGATTGAAACGCCAACTCCAAGACCCATTATCGACCACCCGAAGCCGCGCACCATTGCGCTTGCCATTGTCGAAGCATCATCGCTCAACATTCCCGCATAGGTGGCTTGCGCGATATAACCGCTGACAAAGCCAATCACAATTGAAATGCCCGCCCCGATCAGAGCATACCGCACCGCTTGCGGCTTTGAGCCGTAGTAAATGCCCTCGCCTATACCCAAGAACAACCCTAGCCCTAAAGCGAGCAGAGCGGCAAACATAGCCGATGACACCCGAACCGCTGATTTCATAACGTCGTTGAACTCGATTTTTGATAGCAAAATGTTACTATATAACCTATACAACTCAAGCCTTTCGGCTAAATCTGAGCTTTCATCAATGTTCATAAGTTTCTCGTATACTTCCGCCACATCTGAATATCCCATCCACTTTAACGCCTGAGTGCTGCTTGTCGCGGCATTGAGTGATTCCGAAATAACAAACCCAAATATTGCTCCGATAAACGCCCAGATAATGCCCTTGAACAAAATGGTTTTGAAATTAACGCTATTACCCCTTACTAACCCACCGTGGGCTACAGTCTGCATCCTCTGCGCGGTGGGGACAAATTCTATGCCGGCCAGTTCCTCGGCGGCAATATCAAAATCGTTGGTCGGCACGACCGGGGGCGTTCCCATCATGAATTCCTGACGGGACGTTTCATCCGTTCCGACGGCATCATCGACGTATAAGTCAATACTAACGTCGCCATTAGCGGAGGAGTAATCGGCAATATGTAAATCAATTGAGCCAATAGGGAAGAGGTGCTTATTCTCGATAGCCCACTGAGCCGCCTCCGATGAAAGCGGGCTTGATGAGTTCCAAGACTTGTATTGAATCATATCGCCAATATTAATGATGATGTCGCTCAGGGATTCGCCAGCGCCCCATATATCCCCAATGCAAATCTGCCCGTCACGGAAGTTCGGATGCCAAATCTGGGTACTTATTTTACAAATCGGCTTATATCGCGGGTATTCAGAATGAAGGGTGATTTCGACCTCGTGACGGGCAAGGACTTCGATTTTACCGTCCGGCAGCAGATATATACCGTTGACGAAATACGTCACCCTGTATTTCTCGGGCGGGTTGCCTTCGACAGGAGTAACGATGATGTTCTTATGCCCGACAAAGTCTTTTCTGACTTGCTCCCAATCAGCGGCTATTCTCCGCAGCCTCGCAGTCATTGATGTTGTCCCCCTCCACTAAAATCAGAAAATATTTCAGGTTCATCCGCCGAAAACTCGTAATATTTTGAAGTCGTACCAACTCGACCAGAGAGGATGTGCAAAGGCGGGACGCCAATCTCCCCCACAGTTTTATCTAAAAATACTTCAGCGCCATCTAACGAATGGAATAGCTCGAAATTCATAGCTATGCCGCAATTAGGGCATATGACGGATTCAGCTCTCAGGCGATGAACCGGAGTAAAGAGTTCCTTGCACTCGCCGCACGAACAGACGGCGACAGAAGCAAAATCGCGGTCAAAATCAACAACCGCCTCCTCGCCCATATCGGCTTTGACAGCATTGACGATTTCCCCAAGCGTAAAGGAATGAACAGACCACGGCATTTCGTTAATGTTGCTGTAAGTGTCATGACTCATACAATCCGGCTTGCGTTGATATTCGGCAATATACGAATCATGAGTGATTCCGTTAAAAACATAACACTTTCCGGCGAGAGTAGGCAAGCCTCGATCACTGTGGAGCAGCTTCAGCATCTCTTGAACCTGAATACCCGCGATAATCGCCGATGAGGTTGGCGTCGTCGGAATCTTACCTTCTACCATTTGTTCGTGCGTTAACAACGCACATGACTTACGCTTGTTTATGAGCTTCCAATCCGTTTCCGTCATCGTACACTCATAACACGCTCCATCAGGCGGGGTAAATACTCGGGCAAAGCCGTTCAAAATTTCGATTGAACCATCGACCCAGGGTTTATTCACTTTATAGCACGCTTGATTTATAGCAAGCCGAGCTTCGCGATTATCAAGCCCTCCTAAGACGAGGTTTACTCGCCGAAAAACGCCAAGGCCTATATCGTTGATGACATTCAGAGAGAGAGCCTTGGCCTTGATATCAGGATTCATTTCCATAGCTCTCTCGGCAGCGACCTCGGCTTTGGGTCTCCCGACATCCTTTGCGCGAAACAGTACAGACCTCGTAAGGTTACTATTTTCAATGACATCCATATCGACGATAAGAATATTCCCAACGCCGAGCAGCGAGATATCCTTAATCAACTCGTTACCTATTGCGCCCGCCCCGACTACCATAATGGTTGCATCGCGAAGCCGCTCTTGATCCCACCAAGTAATTAAGCGCAGCCTGGCATACTTATCCTCTGTAAAGTCATTTCCCGTCAGTTCGACGCTATCAGTCATCATCCGTTAGTGCCCGCCGTAATCTCTGGCTGCAACCGAAGAACATCTCCGTCATTGATTCCGGCTTCTCTCAGGGTTTGTGCCTCAAGCAGCTGCCGACCGCTTACTTTGTGAATGAACTTGTAACTGATGGGATTGCCATCAGGCCCAACGGAAGGGAGTTTGATTTTTTCGATCAGCTTAACCATAATGATGCCGCACTTCACATCATCCGGCAAGCCAACCTTTTGTTCCTTGTTGCCCGTCGCATCAATGATAACAACATTTACCTTTGCCATTTTAACGCACCTCACTGTTTGTTTTTAGTTCTGTAAAACTAATCCAATAGACTACTTAGTGCTCGATAGTTGGAAAGAAAGTCGTCTGTTTTTCTATTGTTATTGGCCGAATAGGAGGCGTAGTTTCCTGTTGGGCTGATAGCGAGACTGTAAAAATCTGTATATGAATTGTAGAGATTTCTGGAGGCGTCACGAATATCTCTGAGATCATCGTCGTTTCTTAAATCATCCGGCAGATTTCGGACACTTTTGTACAAGTCGTCGATGTCGTCTTTTTGTGCCCTTGCGTTTGAGATTTCACTCATTTTGTCAATCTGAGCATACCGAATCGCTGCATTTATATCATTCCCATGCCTATTCTCGTAGATGTTTTCGCGCCAATAACGCTGGATGGTATCGGCTATATCTTCCAAATTGCTGCCGGCAGCCAACACTCGTGATTTAAACAAATTCACAGAGGAAAGATACAGTTTTTTTGCTTCTATCACCCTCTTGCTAGTAAATCCGCCAACGAGAACAACGAGGGCAAACACTACTACAGCAGCGGCAATATAACCGACAGTCCTATCCTTGTTCTTTTTGACCACACTGGCGTTTGCTAGGTTTATGGCGGCCGCAACGGACGGAGATACGTCTGGAGATAGGTTCGTTCTCTGCTCCTCGTGGTGCCGGCAACTGCAACCAAATGTCGTACACCCTTTGTTCTCATCCCAACAATTTTGATGATGCGGCATATTGCAAATCGGGCAGACTTTCAAATCCTCGCTTGCCGCAATCTTCGCCTTGCAATACGGACAGATCTTTCCAATGTGCGTTCGCGAATCGTAATTTGTAGACTCTTTCGTTGGCGATGGTACAGGAACATAGTTAAATACATCCGCAAACTCTGTCTCAGACGCTTTGGCCCATCCTATGTCATTAAAAGTATCACTATAGATTAGGGTTCCTGCCGTGATTATTTTTTTCTTTATTAAATTTATGATCTCGTCAGCGGGAACCGGTTCCTCTATATTGCCATCCTTCGAGTAATACCATAAATATCCGGCATAGCCGGTTACAACACTCTCTTTAAACTGACGCGTTCCGGGTTCGCAAGCGTAATTCGATGAAAATATTTGCGTTTCTCCATCATTGGAAAGCAAGTGGCGGTGATTTTCGACGTTTTCTTTGGGCATCTCCTGGGAAACTCGGGTAATTCCCTTATTTTGAATCGGAGGAAAAAGCTTAATCCCTTGTGGATTATTCAGTAACAACGTAACTATCTCCGTATCTCCAGCGCGTTGCCATCCCATTGGGGCGTCTTTCGGGGAATCGTTATACACATATGTATCAGTAGTCAGTTGTCCCCTGTTGATTAGCTCCCTTAATAAATTTTCAGGATATGGCCCATAAGCCTGGCCATTGATGTAACAATGCCAGCTATTCATAACGCCGCGTCTCCCCCAAAAAACCTAATAACTTACCGAAGCCATATAACACTACAACGAAGATTTTTTGACTTAACTGGTCATGCTTTGTGGTCGCGACTAACATTAAACGTAGAGTCAAGTCTATTTTCATAGGGAATATTCTTTTGCCCTAAACAAAGCAAG
>JAIRWR010000095.1 GCA_031268885.1 Synergistaceae bacterium | reverse complement strand
TGGTGGCCAGAGCGGAGGTGACACACCCGGTAACATGCCGAACCCGGCAGTTAAGCCCTCCAGCGCCGATGGTACTGCAAGGGGTACTTGTGGGAGAGTAGGTCGCTGCCAGATTTTTTCCCTCCTTCCTTTTGTCTTCTCTTTTCTCTGCCGAGTCTCCGAATTATCTTATCCTTCGGAGACTCGGCTGTTTTTTTATCCAGTACGCGAAATAACTTGTTGAGGTGACGAAAGGTGATAATTAATATCCACGGTTTCAGAGGCAGCGGCGATAATAGCAAATACAAGTGGCTCCAAAAAAACGCGGCGGGACACGTAATCCACTCTCCAACCATTGATTATGAGAATGAGGACCCCAAGAGCATTCTCGGCCGGTTGTTGGATTACGCAAGGCCCTACATGGCCGCCGACGTCGGCGGACAGCTCGATATATACGCTGTGGGATCTAGCTTCGGCGGTTTTTACGCTCGGCTGCTCAATATCGCGTGCCGCGGTCTGGTCGCTATACTGATAAATCCGTCGCTGGCGCCGTTTCTCACGGTAAAGGATTATCTGAAAACCCAAGACTGCAAGGCATACTTAGAATTAGCGGCCGAATACTTCTACGAGTACGACGACAGGACGAACGAAAACCTTCATGTCTTGATCGGAGATTCCGACGAGGTCATAGACCACGCTAAAATGACACTTCCGCTGCTGCCGCCAGGTTTGAGTCAAGTTCACCGCATAAAGGGAGGAACTCACAGATTCGAGATAGCTAACGAGGTGGAAGAGATTCTGCGCTCTATTGTCAAATCACCGGTTAGGAGAGGGGAAGTTCCGGCGCGACGAGTGTAATGCTGGTCCGCATTAAAAAAATTTGCTAGGTTCGTCCTGCCATATCACACAGTTCGAGAATCCAGGTTATAATAGACATTAAGGATGTTTTGTGGTGTGAGGTAGACGAACCAATGCGTTACATCGGCGGAAAATCACAACTGCTCGCCGACATTGAAGCGGTGATTGATGAGAATGTTTCAGGGCGCGAGTGTGTGTTCTGTGACATATTCTCCGGAACTGCCAGTGTCGCGCGGTATTTTAAGCCCAAATACGAGGTGCTCTCCAATGATATTCTGCACTTTTCGTATGTTATCCAAAAAGCCACCGTTGAAAACAACGCCAAGCCCATGTTTGACAGACTCTCAAAAATTGGTATTGCCGACCCGGTAAAATTCCTTGAGGAGACCGACATTACAGGCGCGGAGCATGGATGTTTTTTCGTTGCGGAGAATTACGCGCCCAACGATCATTGCAACCGTATGTACATCTCCAGCCGCAACGCGGTCCGAGTTGATTTCATTCGCAATACGATCGAAGCGTGGGAGACGTTAGGGCTGATTGATGAGATGGAGTATTACTATCTGCTCGCATCGCTAATCGAGGGAGTTCCTTCTGTGTCAAACATTACCGGAACATACGGCGCATACCTGAAAGAGTGGGACAAACGCGCCTTGAAAGCGTTTGAAATGGCCCGGCTCGACGTTATCGATAACGGTAGAGCCAATCGCAGTTTCAACGAGGATGCCAATAAGCTTATCCTTGATATTGAAGGCGATATTCTCTACATCGATCCACCTTATAACTCACGGCAGTATGCCCCGAATTATCATCTTCTGGAGACAATATCACGCTATGATAGGCCCGAAATTCGCGGGATTACAGGTATGCGTCCGTATAGCGATATAAAATCGGCGTTTTGCGTCAAGTCAGAAGTGCTTGAAGTATTCGAGGACTTGATCGAAAAAGCGAAATTTACCAATATCGTTATGAGTTACAGCACGGAGGGGTTGATGACCTCGGAGCAGATAGAATCCGTTCTAAGGCGTCACTGTGTCGAAAGTAGCTGTAAACGCTACAATATTCCATATCGCAAGTATCGGAGCAGACTGTCAGGAAATACCAAAGCTCCGCGAGAGTATCTGTTTTACGTCCGCAAGGATATTCCAAGGGCGGCGGTATTTACTCCGTCGCGTGTCGAGCGCGTCAAACCGAGGACTAAACGGGCTAAATATTTGAAAAGTCCTTTGAATTATATCGGAGGCAAATATAAACTGCTGCCTCAGATATTGCCGCTGTTCCCGCGACAGGCCGGCATATTCGTCGATCTGTTCGCCGGAGGTTGCAACGTCGGGATTAATGTTAACGCCGACAGAATAATCTGCAATGATCAGAACACCAAGATCATTGATATGTTCATACTATTTCAGCAGACCGACGCCGAAGCAATATTGTCCAGAATCGATGAAAATATCCAAAAATACGGATTGTCAAAGTATAACGAGATGGGATTTGTTGACTTCCGCAACTACTATAACGCAACAGGCGACCCAATTGACCTGTACACTCTGACCTGCTATTCGTTCAACTATCAGTTTCGCTTTAACAGTAATCTCGAATACAACAATCCGTTCGGGCGAAACAGAAGCCGATTCTCAGAAAACATGAGGGACAATCTGATCGCGTTTATAGAACGGATCAAGACCGCTGACATTGTATTTTCATCTTGTGATTTTGAAGAGTTCGATACATCAACTCTTGGCTGTGACGATATGGTTTACTGTGACCCGCCGTATCTGATTACTACAGGGAGCTACAACGACGGCAATCGCGGCTTTAAAGATTGGAATAAGGAACAGGAAACCTTGCTGTATGCCCTGCTCGACAGGCTTCATCGGCAAGGGGTGAGGTTCGCTTTATCGAACGTGCTGGCGCATAAGGGGGCGCGCAACGAAATTTTGCTTGGCTGGAGCCGGAAGTATATCATAACTGAAATAACAAATGACTACTCCAATTCCAGTTACAACGCCAACCGTGGAAAGAGCGTCGAAGTTCTGATTACAAATTACTGATCGACGCAACCCCGAGCACGGTCTGGGAACATCTCTGCCGCTCATTCGAACGCGAAGACCTCCCCCCTTGGGCGAAAGGGAAGCCGGCTGCCCTTTGGGATCATTATGGCGTGTTCCCGCCTGACCGTGAAGCAGTCACACTCAGCGTCAGTTATTATGAGTATAGGGCCATCCTTTGGGAAGTCCTCGGCGCGGTCTAAAAAGTCAATTCCGGGCTGCAGCACGGTGCCGCCCCTTCCCAGGACGCGGACATTTCCCATGATGGCGTCCGGAGCCATGTAGCCGGCGTCGTAGGCCGCCGCGTCGCAGAAGATGACGCGCGCGCTGGGCACGTCCCGGCTGCTGGCATAGCTTGCCACCGCTCCCAGCGCCACGGCGAGCTTGTAGCGGTCCATCGAGCCTGATGTGTCTATCACGACGCCGAATGTGCGATTGTCAATGTCCTCCATCGACGGCACGGTACGCGGGCGTGGGATGTCCGGCGTGCTGGCCTGTCTGCGGCTGAGGTTGGCGTAAGTCCTCCTCTTTTCGAGCGGAGCGAAAAACCTGTCGAACCAACGGGCGAGTTCCACATCCCATGGAATTGGAGGGCGGTACAGGGCGCGGATCTCCTCCTCCAGCCCGGAGGGCAGAAGGCCTCGCGACGACCTGTGGTATTCGAGCCCGTCGTTGAGCGCCCTGCGGTAGAATTCGTCCAGTCCGACGGGCGTCTTGCTAAAACTGATCTCCCCTTCCCCCAGTATGTCCGACAGTCCTGCTCCGCGCAGCGTAGCCAGCTTTTTGAACTTCCTGATGTCGCGGACTATCACGTCGTAAACTTGCTCGGCCGACATGCCCTTGAAGCTGTTGTCAAACAGGGTATCGATGCGTGGCAAGCTTCCAACGCCCATCTCTACGAGCCATCCGTTGATGACGTAGTCACAGGCTACGTTCCACAGATACGGGTCGCGCCCCTGACACCTGCTCTGATGACGCAGGCCTACATGCAGGAGCTCGTGACCCATCACGAAACGATATTCATCGTCGGTGAGCCCTCGGCCTGGGTTGAAGTATATGGTTAACAGGCTTTCGCTGATGGCCGCGACGGATATCTCCTCCCTCCTGCAGATTGCCGGGTCCTCCACGATATTATACGACGCGGCGAGCGCGCCCAGCAAGGGGTAGCAGTTGACGAACCAGCGGCGGGCCTTCTCGGCCAGGCTTATCTTTTTGGCGGAATCATCGCCGATGTCATCAAGATACCCGGCGGCCACACCGACGGCAGCGCTTACGGCATCGGTCAGCGCCCGTTCGAAGATCTCCGAGAAGATGCGCTTGGGGTCTTTACCTTTATCCCAATAATGGCGGTGCGCGCGAATTGAAGAAGCCTCCATGTCCGTGTAACCCGAGCCTATGGAGAATCCTCTGTGGATCTCGCTGAGCTTCACGGTCATGAGTTTGCGGTACAGTTCTTCCTCCGACAGAGCGGAATACGGGAACTCGGTGTTTACACCCTCCGGAGGCGTGAAGATTTTGACGTCCTTTAAAAAACGCGTGACGTACATATCGCAGGCGATGTTCCACCTGACCGGATCAGACCTCGTAGGAACGTCTTCGGTGTCAAAGTGCCAGAGCGCGTAGTGAAGCAGCCCATGAGCCAGAATGTACGCCCACTCCTCCGGCGCGAGTCGTCTCGACCGGTTCACCAGGATGGTCACGCTACTGTAACACCGCGCGAAATCCTTAGTCTCCGTTATGACCGTGTCTCCCGTGTACACCGCGACATTTTGCAGAAGCGGGGAGAAGATGGGATTCTTTTCCACCAGGTTGTGGCCTGCCTGAAACTGTTCGAGCCAGACGTCTTTTTTCCTTCGATCAGCCATTTTTTTGTGTTTTCTGAACCAGCCGCGGCAGGTCGCGAACTATCTCAACCATGAAGTACCCCGGCAGAGCCTCGCCGTCGTCGTCAGCTACAACCATCTGGGCTATCTCGAAGCTTATGGCGGCGAGCTCCTTGATTCGAGCCTTAGCGCTGAAGATGAGCTCCTTTTCGCGCGAGCCGGACATCTCCTTCTCCCTCGGCAGGTTTTTTAGCAGGCGCGCGCGGAAACTCTGGGCCAGAAAATAGAGGATGTCCCTCTCCTCCGGCTTGTCTGGCCATCGCTCCTTACCGTCAATTATGGCGGCGATCGTGTACTTGTTCCGCAGTTGCCTTATGAACGCGCGAAACTGGATGGCGTGGGCTGGTGTCAGTGTTCCGGCGGTCAGGATCTCTATGTCGGCGTCGGAGATCCGCTCGCCGTACTCATGCATGGCATCGGAGAGCATGTGCCACGAGCGTGGGGTGGAAAACGCTTCTTCTGTCTTCGGCGGTTTCGACCAGAGATGATCTGGGCGCTGGGTGATGTAGTCGGTGATGAAGGGATGTATGCCGTTGGAGTAGGCCCACCCCAGCCAATCCTCCGGTGAGACGGACATCTCAACGTGAATCATGCGGTTAATGAGCGCTGACGACATTGGTTTCACTATGGCCGCGTCTTGCGCCCTGTTTCCCGCTCCTATGACGACCGAACCATTAGGAAGACGGTACTCGCCTACCCGCAGATCCGTAATGAGGCTGTAAAACGCCTTCTGTATCTCCTGCGAGCAGGCGTTCAGCTCGTCGAGAAAGAGCACATAGGGTTCTTCACGGACTATCATTGCCGGCGGGAAAAACTTCGAGCACCCGCCTATTATCTGGGGCACGCCGATCACGTCCTCTGGCGCCAACTGGCTGCCCAGCAGAGAGACGCACTCCATTCCCAGCTCCGTGGCAAACTGTTCGACCAACGAAGATTTGCCGATGCCCGGAGCTCCCCATATAAACACGGGCCGCACGGTGGCTACGTTCAAGAGGAACTCCTTCAGTCTGTTCTGTGTAAGCGTTATGCTCAGGTTCATAGTATCTTGAGCGCACACATCCTTATTTATCGAGATCTGAACTTGAGAGTTCCAAGTTCGTAAACATCATGCCACATTCGGCAGGTCGGGATCGCCACTTGAATCAATATCCGTACAGAAGCCAATAAAAAAACAAAACCCTCGCTTACCTGTTGCGAGAACAGGTGTTAAGCTATGTCTACAAGAACAAAAACTTACACCAACAGGGTGCGATCATTATGTTCGAAAAACCGAAAAAAATCAATGTAGTGTTCTACCGATGGTTATCTCCTTTCATAGTGGTGTGCTAAAGGATTTATACATCGATAGAAGGCTTTTCAACTTCTGTGACACCTCTGTGAATAGTTGTATCAGCCATCAGAAGCAAATATCTTCCCTCCCTACACTTCTTGGTGCAAGAACTTTGAACTCTCCAGTACAGATCCTTGCGTTGAAGTATTCAGAGAAGCTTGAGAGGAGCAGTTTTAGCTGGCTGAGAACAGCCTCGCAAAAGATATTCACAGAAGCGAGTGCCTTGCGTGCGTCGTGCGTGCGTATAACCTAAAGATGGAATGTCATTTGACCACCCTAACGTATCCGGTTTTTTCTATCAATTCCTGCCCCTGAGGAGAGAGAATCCAGTCGATCAAATCCTGGATGTGCGGGTTTTTTGAGCCCGCTGTCACGGCATATATATCCTCCGTGAAAGGATACGTTCCGTTTGCTATATTTTCAACAGTCGGCGCTACGCCGTTCACAGATAAAAGCTTGACGCGTCCTTCCGCGACCTCCGCATAGTTTCGGCTGCCCATGCCACGTTCCCGCTCTCTTTGCGTAATCTGGTCCTGCCTGTCGTACTTCACCATCTCCTGTGTGAAAAAACGGAACGAATAGCCAATGGACTCCGCGTAATCCCTGTAAATCGCCACTCCCCGAACCATTCCGCCCATGCCTCTGCTGAACTCAACCTCAAGCGGATCAGGAAGTTTTTGCCCGTTCATCACCGCCTTGATCATTGTCGTCTGGCTGCCTGAATCCTCCGGGCGCTGAAACGGCAAAATCCTTCTGTTATCGCCCCCAACCTGGTTCCAGTTGGTGATTTTTTTGAGATAGACATTCTGGATTTGCTCTACAGAAAGATTCGAGACAGAGTTTCGTTCGCTCACGAAGAATACGAACGCCTCTTTCGCTATCGGAGTGAGGCGAAGCTCCACCCCAGCCTCGCGGGCCGCCCACAGTTGACTGTCCGAGGGCTGAAGGACGAAGATGACATCAATTTCGCCGCGAATGAGCCTGTTGTAGGCTTCAGATGTCTTTGACAGTGAGACTTGCGGGCGCCATGCTTCCTGGTCGTCCGCTCTATAGACCTCTTTGGCTATTGCCGCATATATGGGAAAAAAGGCGGTAGCTCCGTCGAGTGAGGGATAATTATCGTCAATTTGAAGGACCGTGGCAACGTCGAGTTTCGCAAGTCTGTTCTCGCCATCAAGCCAGTAAAGGCTTAAATAATCGTCCTCGCCTACGGTAAAGCCCTCGTATCTCCCCGATACCTTATTGTCGGCATCCTGATTTGCCTGCCAGATTAAGAACGAGAGCGGAATTAGCACGAAAATTACGACGATCAAAGAGTTTGCCAAAATTCGCTTTTTCGTGCATGCCTCCTCGAGAGGCTTGTTCAGTATCGCGCATGATACGGAAAACGAGATTATGAACGGAACGCAGCAGGTTACAAACGCGAAAAACCATTCGAGGGAGCCTGCGGACGATCTGTTTCCTGTACGGAAGCCCTTCACGATGCCAAAGAAGAGCAAGACTACCATAGGTGCGACGAATGGCCAGTACCTTCTGAGCCATCCATACGGCGGATCGCTCTCTTTTGCGAGACGCCAGCCAAGCCACGCAGCCGGAAGCGACATCGCGGCCAGAAACCAGGCGTTTCGAAATCCATAAGGTACATAAGGAACGAATTTCTGCCATATCAGGAGCGAGTTGACCGCGTAATTTACGCACTTGCACAGGCCAGCGAATCCCCATGTCAGAAGCGGTAGCGCTATGGCTTCGATAAGTATGACCTTTATCGCGTAGTTGAACTCCCTATTGGTGTTTTTCATTTCCTTACTCCTTCTTCGGCATCAAAGATTTTCGGAGAGAATGACTCACGGCGACGTAATAATCCTTTGCAAATCGATAGGCTTATAAGCAATTTGTCTATAAAATGGTCACCATTCTCCAATTTATCCCCCATGACTGTAATTTAGGTTATATAGATTATTTTACATGCTCTTTATGACGAATATTGTAGCACATAATCCTCCAGGAGCGGTATTACCGCAGTTGTCCGATGATCACCTGCCTGCTGCTGAAACCCCTGCCGCGTGATCGCTCCCATTCCTGTCTCTTGGCAAGAATGTCCGTCAACTCAATATCACAATCCGAGTCAACCGCTATCGTCGTGAAACGGCCAGGGATGCCCTCTATTTCCGGCGCTTTCTCTGGCCTGATTTCGTGCATCCAGACCACAGGATAGGACGTGAGTTCAGACCCCTTGTCGGCGCTCTTCTTGAAAGTTTTAATGTCGGCATTGGCAATGGTTTTCGCATCGACGTCCTGTGTTTACTCTTTCAAGTCCTCATTTATGGCCGGCAGCGAGAGCGATTCATCATCTCGCTCCGCCGCCAAGCGTGTTGTCAGCGATTTGACGCGACCGGCAATACGTTACTTTTCGTGTATAATCCAAATACATTTATTGCTATAATGTCGTCGCGTTTTTGAGCATGGGGGGTGATGATGATATCCGAATGCAAGAGACGCTTAAAGCGACTTCTTTTGCTGTCAGTCGTATCGTCATTCTTTTCCCTGCTGGCGTTCGTGCTGAACCGATACTATGAATGGTCCGTGGGGATAAGACAGCCGGCGGTTCAGACGGTCTTGACTCTTTTGTTTCAGTGGATGGGCTACTTTGTACTGGCGTTGTTGTATCTCGTAATCCCGATCGTAATTCGTTATGTGGTGTACGCGAGGCCGCTCAGCGGGAGACAAGCGCTTTTGGCGTCATTCGTCAACTACGCCACAATAGATATGATCCTGGCAATGCCATATCAGCTCTTGACCGGCCAAGTGACCAGCGCGATCTCGCTGTTTGTCGCTTCATGCGCTGCCAGCATAACAGCCGCCGCGTTCAATATAGCGGCGTGCCACGTTATGCTGATGATCCCGGACGATGGAGATATCGACGCGATTGTCAGCCTGGACGACTATACTATATGCGTCTCCGAGCTTGGTAACTTTATCAACCTGACGAAGGCGGGTTCGCGCAAGACGTTCCCGGTCGAGAATCTCTGGAGGCCGGTTTTAGAGTATCTAAAGAGAGGACGGACCATAAAAAACGCGATACGCGAGAAGGGCGCTCACCACGACGAGATCGTGCTGAACGCCGTGGGCAGCATGGCGTTCAGGCTGCTTTCCAGCGGCGAATACAACGTCTCGCCCGGCGTTCTCAGCAAGGAGGGCGAGTATCTCAGGGAGATATGGAAGCTGGCGGCGAACGAGCTGGTAAGGCGCAGATATAACACGCCAGACGATATGGCGAGGGGACTGACCGCCCTCTATTCTTTGACGGCTCAGTCGCCATGGAGGGAGGTTTGAATGTGGGAACTAGATATCCTGTAATGATAGTGAACAGAAAAAAAGTCCTCGATAATGTCCGCAAGGTGAACGATATCTGTTCGAGAAAAAATATAGAGGTCTGGGGGGTGACAAAGGGGTTGGCCGGAGATCCCCGCCTGGCCGAAATATACGAGGAAGGCGGTCTTGCCGGGGTTTCCGACAGCAGGTTGGCAAACCTGATCAAAATCAGGAACTCAGCGTGCGGCATACCACGCCAGCTTATGAGAATAGCGATGCACTCCGAGATCGAGGATATCCCGGCGGCCGCGGACGTATCGCTTCAGTCGGAGGTATCATCCATTTTAAAGCTTGATAAGGTGTGCGATTCGCGTGGGATCGCGCACAGAGTGCTCTTGATGGTTGATGT
Source organism: Synergistaceae bacterium (assembly GCA_031268885.1). Lineage (GTDB taxonomy): Bacteria > Synergistota > Synergistia > Synergistales > Synergistaceae > JAIRWR01. The sequence continues at coordinate 17,289 of JAIRWR010000095.1, read as the reverse complement.
GGGCGATCTTCGAGAGGGTTTCTGGCCCAATGAGCTGACTCGCGCGGGAAGCATGCTCTCGGAGCTGAAGCGCGTCTCGATAGTCGGCGTGGCCGCTAATTTCGCGTGCGCATCCGGGTTGCTGCCGTCTCGCGAGAAATTCGACGATCTGATAATATATAGGGACGAGTTGCGGGATGTACTAGGAATCGACCTGCCATGCATAAGCATCGGAGGAACCTGTTGCCTCAAACAGATCGAAGAGGGCGGAGTTCCCGGAGAGATAAACCAGCTGCGAATGAGCGAGGGCGTTCTTCTCGGCAAAGACACGGCTTTCATGAGGGATATCCCTTACCTGGACAAAACAGCGATAGTGATATCGGCTGAGGTTGTGGAGTGCAGAAAAAAGCCGAGCGTGCCCGACGGAGAGATCGGCTGTCAGGCATTCGGAGAGAAACCGTTGTTCATAGACAGAGGAATGAGGAAGAGGGCGATTTTAGGCATAGGACGGCAGGATTTGAACGTGGACAGAGTGACGCCGCTGATGGAGGGTGTTCACATAGTGACGGCCTCAAGCGACCATCTGATAATCGACGTAACTGAAGCGGACTCACTCCTGCCTGAGGATAAGAGGATAAAAGTCGGCGACACGCTTGATTTTCGGCCGCTCTATCCGGCCATGCTGGCCGCGGCAACATCTGAGTATGTCAGGGTTGAGTTCGAGTAAACACACAATGATAAAAAAATAATTTTGGGTTGGTCAGAACGCTTGACAAGTAGAACTGATGGAGGTAAACTCTCCATCAGTTAGGTTTGACAAACACAACTGCGTTCTTTCCGCTCGGAAAGCGGGGGGCCCAATGAGCCTAACAGCTAGGGTAGAAGATTATTTAGAGGCAGTGCTCGACATTGAGATGTCGGGGATGGTTGCGACAGTGACCCAGTTGGCGAAGAGTCTGGGCGTGACGAAAGCGACCGTCACGGCTTCGCTGAAGAAGCTTGATGAATCTGGTCTGCTAGCGCATGAACGATATGGCGACGTAATTCTCACAGCGGAGGGGCGTGAAAAGGCGCTTGCCATTTACAGGCGGCATGAGTTTCTTGCGGATTTTTTCATGAGGATACTCGGTTTTTCTCGCGAAAGGGCGCATAACGTCGCTTGTGTTATGGAGCATGAGATAGACGAGAATACGGAGCGCAGGCTGGCGGCTTTTACAGATGCCATGGTTTTGGCGGAGCGAGATAACGAAGCGTGGCTGAAGGAGTTACGTGAGCGCATGGATGCGCCGCACGAGCTTCCAGTACCACTCTGTCTGATGGATGAGGGTTCCAGCGGTGTCATCGCGCGCATCACGGCTCAGTATGAACTTCGCAGAAGGCTTAATGCGGCGGGGTTTTCGCCGGGGGTTGACATAAGCGACATAAGAAAAACCGAAGGGCTTCCCGGTGGCGTATTCACCTTCGTAATGAATGGCATGGGGATCAGGTTTGGCATAGCGGAGGCTTCCGCCGTATGGCTTTATCAACCGGGCAAGTAAGGCGGATTGTCCTCTGATGGATAAAAAAGGGGTTGTCTGTACGCCGATAATAGTTAGTTGTATCAAACTTAGCTTGCACAGGGGTTCGCCCTTTTGCGGAGATGGTCGTTAAGAGATGCCGATGACCGTCCAAAATTCCTCCCATACTTCCTCACAGCAGTGCCGTCGAAGGAACCGCGAACCTTCGGCGGTTTTTTTACGTGCGTCTTCCGCCAAATTATCATTTTAGGACTTCCACCTATTCTTTGACGCTGAACAGATCCATCCTTGAGTGTTCGAGGCATGGAATCCGCGATCTCACGTTTTCGAGATAATCCATGCTGATGTCGGCGTATATGACTCCCTCAGTATCGCTTGCCTGTGCCGTCACCGTTCCCCATGGATCGACTATCATGCTCCTGCCGTAGCACATGCGTCCCTGATGAGAATCCACCTGAGCCGGAGCCGCGACATAGACCTGATTTTCGATGGCCCTGCAGCGCAGCAGCGCCTCCCAATGGTCTCTTCCTGTCGTCATGGTGAAGGCGGATGGCACGAATACGAGTTTGGCTCCATCCATCACCAGCGCCCTGTATATCTCCGGAAATCTGAGGTCGTAGCAGATTGTGAAACCCCATCTGCCGAAATTCGTGTCGAGGTTTAAAATGCGGTCTCCGGGGGTCACTCGGTCGGACTCCCTGTATTGATCGCCGTTCTTCAGGCTGATGTCAAACATGTGTATCTTGCTGTAGCTGCCGATGATGCTTCCGTCGGGGCCGATAACGAATGTCGTGTTTCGGCACTTGGTCTCCGAAAATCTCTCAGCTATGCTGCCGCCTACGATATATCTGCGGCGCGACGCGGCAATCTCCCGCAGCATGGAGATGCTGACACCGTCGCTGGTCTCGGCTTGGCGGAACATATCGCCGTCAGGTCCCAAAAAGTTGAAATACTCCGGCAGGGCCAGAACATCCGCCTCGCGCGACGCCTCAAGCAAGAGCTCTCTTGCCGTGGCTAGGTTCTTTTCCTTGTTCTCAGTCGAGTTCATCTGAATACATGCCGCTCTCACAGTATCACCCCCCAAAATAAAGAACCGAAAAGTCCCCGCTCATACCAACCAGCGTTGAACGAGATCCGATGCCCCGCGGAGTGCTCGCAAGCACTCGTTTTATTTACATGCGCGCCGTATCATTCCCTCCGCGGCACCTGCTCCAGCGAGATGTTTCTCGTGTGCTCCGTCTTTGCCCACTCGCTCTGTCTTCCGGCTATGAATGGGGCCCGAAAGAGAATGGGTATCCACGTCAGGCCAAACCACAGATAAGCGAACGTGTTTTTCAGATAGCGAAACGTCAGCCTTCCGAATCGCAACGATGGGCCTACAATCGCGCAGAAGCAGCAGAAGAGGGCCATCGTGACAAACGGCATTCCCAGGAATATCGCCCACTCCGCCGCCGTATGAGGGATCTTTTTTATCAAGGTTGGGAAGAGCATCGAGTTGTTTATCAGGGTAAACGCCATGCCTCCAACCATTGCCATGATCGCGAGACAGCACTTCGCCGGCGCCAGGAGATAGAGCAGGAGATCGAGGTATTGTATCTGCCGTGTCTGAATGAACATGACAAACGCCTTCGCCCCATATCGCGCGCAGACCCAGTAGTGGCCCTGCATCCATCGTGTCCTCTGTTTTGTTGACATGGATAGGCTTTGAGGCTTCTCGTCGTATATTTTAGCGTGGTTGTTCCAGTGAACCCTGCTGCCGGACAGGATCAGGCGTGTGGACATCTCGAGATCCTCGGTCAGGCTCTCCAGATCCCAGCCGAGCTTTCGAAGCGTCGAGGAACGGATCACGAGACCAGTTCCTCCGAGTGTGCAGGACAGCCCCCACAATACCCGCGCCATCTGCCAGAATCGGTTTGTAAACCAGTATGCCACGGCATACGACTTGGTCAGCCAGTTATCATCGGGATTCTTGATATCCAGAACGCCCTGAATCGCCTCCGCGTCGGGATTAGCTTCCATATAGTCGTTCATGCTGGCTAGGAAGTCCCCTTCGACCAGGTTGTCCGCGTCGAACATCGCCATAGCATCGAACTCCTCCATGGGAATCCTGGAGAGAGCCCATCTGACATTCCAAGTCTTACCCCGTTTATCCGCGTCGGTTCGAATCAGCGCGACAGCTCCTCCCGACGCGGCGAGCTCCGCCGTATCGTCGTCGCAGTTGTCACATGAGACGAAGACGCGAAAGTGCTTCGCCGGATATGTCTGCTTCCTCAGGCTCTCCAGAAGGGGAGAGAGAACAGCGGCCTCGTTGTGTGCTGGGATCAGAATAGCGAATCGCCTGTATTTTACCGCTGGCGGCGGCGCCTTCTGCTCGAATATCCCCCTCAAGCTTACGACAAACTGATATACGGCGTCTACCAGGAGCAGAAAGAAGACCGAGCGGAGACACGTTTGAAAGGCCAGCCATCCCCACCAGACGGCGAGGTAGTAAATCTCCTCGGAGCGGCTCACTTGTTTTCCGCCCTCAGTATGAAGTGCTTCAATCGGCCGGACATGCCGCCTTCCAGCAGCATGTCGCTGAACATGAGCTGTTTTGCGGCTTCAGACGCGTGTCTGGCCATCTCCTCCGAGTATTCTGTCTCCTTGTACGTCCTCATGTCGAACGCTGTTTTGTTTCCCTGCTCTATCCAGACGCCGTTCTTGATATAAGACCCGCTGCGGAACACAAGAAGCCTTTCGGCGTTGTCAATTCCAGGAGCGAGGAGGTTCTGTCCCATGGCCGTCGGTATAGAAAAACCCATGATCGCGGCCACTGACGGCGCGATGTCGATCTGACCGGCCGGAGTGTTCTTCATAGCCGCGGAATTGCCGCGCGGCAGGCGTATAACCAGCGGAACGGATAGTATCGAGCGCCAGGCAGCCTGGCTTGAAAGGTCTCTGCCCAGCAGAGAGGAGAGAGCTCCATGATCGCCCCTTGGAATCGCTGGGTGATCTCCGTAGAGCACGACGACGCTCTCGTCGAGTAGACCTTCATCGTCGAGTGCCTCTATAAAATTTCCAATCTGCTCGTCCACATAAGCAATCGATCGTATGTAGTCCCCCACCAGAGTTTCATCCGCGTCTCCAAGAGGGATGTCTCTCACCTGCTCCGCCAGTTCTTTGAAGTTGAAGGGGTAGTGACTGGTAAGCGTCACGAGAAACGCGAAGAACGGCTTCCCGGCATCCCTCAACTCTCTTATGTATCCCATGGACTGATTGAAGAAACTGCGGTCACTCAGGCCAAGCCCGATGCTCTCCTCCATGCGGAAGTTCTTCATGCTTATGTAACGGTCGAAGCCGAGCGACGGATACATGTGGTTCCTGTTCCAAAAGCCCGGCCTGTCGCCGTGAAACGCGACCGTGCTGTAGCCCATCGATGCCAGCTCAGTGCCGATCGAGCGGTAACTGTTGCTGGCAAATCTCATGAACGCCGCCCCTCTCGACGTTGGGTATAGGGATGCATTGGCCATCAGCTCCGAGTCGGAGCTGTTGCCCGCGGCAGTCTGGCTGAAGACGACAGGGAAGCAGATACTCTGGCCTATGAGTCTGTTGATGTTCGGAGCTACCTCGACATTCCCGGCTTTGAGCCCCACAATGAAGGATTGGAGGGATTCGACCTGTATCATGATCAGGTTTTTCCCGTGCCCGGCGCCAAACGTCTTCTCGGTGTTCGCCCGCCTGCCGTTGCGCGACAAGAGCCACTCCGCTAGAACCTTGGAATCGTCGTCGTCGAATCTCATTCTGGTCATAGCGTCGTACAGTATGTTCAGCGCGTCCGCCGCGTGATATACGAGCGTCCCAGTGTCGGCGGCAACAGACGGCCTATCCCACAGCGTAGTGATCGCGCCGCTCACGTTCATGTCGTAGTCGTAAATTCTCCAGGCGGTCCCCGCCGCGCCAAGTGTCGCCATCACGAGGACGGCCGCCGCCCGGATCCATGAGAATCCCCTCCATGCGTCTCTTTTCGCCGCGGTCCAAGCCAGCGCGGCGAATATGGGTATGTCCAGAAAGTAGGCGGCATCGCGCCATCTGAACAGGGTCGTTATGGATGAAGCTATCTCCCACGCGTAGGATGACAGGCCTATGTTGCGCAGGGAGAACAGGTCGGAGTAGAATCTAGCGTACAGGGTATCGGTCAGGATCAGCATTGACAGCAGGGCGTCGAGAGCCACGAGCGCTATACCTCGCGCTCCGCGAGGTATAAGCAACGCCGGCGCCATGACGGTCAACAGTGTCCCGAGCCCCCCAACAGCAGTTATCAGAGTTAGGACATGACGCGGGAAGACGGCCTTGTCGAAGCTGTGAAACTTGAACCAGAGAACCGCGATCATGAGGCCATAGATGATGTTTTCGAGGGAGATTATCCCTCCGCGGTCAGATTTGGCATACGCGGGCGGTTCTGAAAAGAGTATTTTCCCGTTCATTGGAGACCTCCATCGCTTAATTGAAAAATAAGTTCATAGACCATTATATTATAGAGGCGCGCTTGTGTCATAGAAGTTGGCGACAGTCGTTGAATTAACCGCGGGTTTCTGAGATAATTTCAGACGCTAGCGGTGTTCTGCCGCGAGTTGAGGATGCGCGGCATATATAACGCCGATATTGCGACTGAGGGGGTATCGATATGAACGCCGAGGATTTAGTTAGGATAAGCCACATCGACTGGTTCGGCATCTTTAAGTTTTGGGCGAAACCGATTGTGATCATCGCGATCTGGTACTGTTTCGACAAGCTTCTGCTGAAGCTGCATAATAAGAGCAAGTTTATTGAGCGGGTCTTCTCTGGACATGCGCAAGATTCAAAGCGCCAGATCGTCGAGCAGAGGGTAAAGACGTTCCGCGGCCTTGCGTTGCAGGTTATCAGAACGATCAACGCGATAATGTTCATCTTTTTCGTGCTGGACAGCGTAAGAATTGATCCAAAACCGCTTCTGGCTGGTGTCGGAGTCGTCGGGCTGGGTCTGTCGCTGGCGGCCCAGAACATACTGCGCGACTTTCTGAACGGACTGTTTATCGTGATCGAGGATCAGTTTAACGTTGGCGACTGGGTGACTATAGGATCATTCTCGGGGACTGTAGAGACGTTCACGATGAGGGCGACACGGCTGCGCGCGGCGGACGGGCGTCTCATCATGATCTCAAACGGAACAATAGGGCAGGTCATAAACAGCACGAAGGACTTCGCGGTGGCGTGCGTGGACATTGGGGTACCCTACGAATCGGACGTGAGGCGAGTGTTGGAGATGCTCGCCGATTGTGGGGATGAGGTGATGGCGGCGCTTCCTAAGTCTGTCGTCGAAAAGCCCAAGGCTCTCGGAATAATAGACTTTCGCGAGAGCGATATCCTGCTGCGGGTTACGGCGCGCACCATGCCGGGCGAGCAGTGGGCCGTCGAGAGGGAGCTTCGCCTGATCATAAAGGACCGCTTTGACCGAGAGGGTATAGAAATTCCTTACCCACAGATTTCGGTCCGCGACGCTAAGACCGCGCCTGGCGGTGACATCAAGCCGAATGTTTGATGCCTTGGGCGGAACTCGGGTGCGTTGCAAGTTAGCCATGAAAACATAAAAATAGGGGGAATCTTGTATGAAAAAGATATGTTTCTGTATTTTGTTTTTTGTCGTGGCGTTCATGCTTACCGCGCAAGAAGTTACCGCGCGGGAAGTCACTATTGATATGCGTTACAATGTACTTCGCCCGGAACCTTCACGGGACTATTTTAACTGGATATCCAAGAACAGAAGTATACAGGATTCGTATGACGCGGTAACAGGCGCAAGCGCCGCGCGTTCAACACGGGAATTTGACTCAATTCGGTTTGATACCATGACAGACCGCAGGTATACTCTGCCGCGAGGTATCCGACATATCCTATTATTTCCGATTGCCTCGCGGCAATATACGGACAATTTTCATCTTATCGCGCAAGAAGAAGGAGAGCGATTGCGAATTTGTTTTATAGTATATGGTACGGTGTATCAGATATTAACAGACGACAATAAAAGAATTGATATCCGCACCAGCTGTTCTCTAGCGGAAGGAATTACTGAAAGCAATTCCTTGGTTTCTCCATTAAGAACACAGTATGTAAAAACCGGTGGCAATGTCAATGATATAAACGCGCTTGACTGGGAAAAAATTAATTTTGTCCCCGATACCGCCGATCCCAATGCGAGCCGTAGATATGCGGGTATTTTAACAGCTAACTATTCTGAAGGCGTGCTGACAATTAAAGGCGTTTTAACTTCGTTATGATAAAAAGAAGGGTAACTGCTTCCATCATATCGCTGTCTGGTATATCATCACTGTCCTACATATCTTCAATGAACTCTGAGCCTGGTTTGACGCCAGTTATCAACAGATCTTCCCTTGCCCTCGTACAAGCCACATAAAAGAGATGTCTCTCTGTATCGTAGACCTCTTTCAAGTCTGAGTCGTCTCCAATCGCCGCAATCCTTGATGCTAAAGGCAAAATATCCTCATCGCACGCCATTACAGCGACTGCTTTAAATTCGAGGCCTTTGGCAAGGCGCATCGCGCCAATTGATACATTATCGCTCTTGGTCTCGACGCGCTGATCGAGGATTACGAATGGCGCATGCGTCAGCTTCACTGCTTGAATCGCTCTTGGGATTTCACTTTCGGATCGCACAAAAATACTTATTTCATTCGGCTTAACGCCTCCGCTAAGATACTTATTGATCCACTGAGCCACGCTCTCCTGTTCCGATTTCTCATCTTCATACAGAATGATTTTCGGCTCTGGTCCATTGAAGACAGATATAGCGTCGTCGCGCCGCTCTATGTTCCCATCCAAGTCCGATATGCTGGGATCGAGCAATCTATCCGCGTATGTCCTAATCTGATGAGATGTTCTGTAATTTACCCTAAGCGTCTTAGACCGTCCCCGGACATCTACGCCAAGGGATTTCCATGAAAATGGCTGCTGAAAGATACGCTGTCCTAGGTCACCGGCGAAGAATAGGGCGTTTTCGCTTTTTCCTGCCAGAGATGACAGGAATTTAAGCTGTTGAACGCTGATATCCTGTGCTTCGTCCACAACGATATGATCAAACGGCCTGTTTCCCGCTTCTGCAAAATACTCGGCAAGCCTTGAAAACAATGATGACAGTGTCAATGCTCCACGGAAATTTATGTCTTCGATGACTTGCGCATAAATTGCCCACAATAATTTTCGCACCTTCTCAGGCAACCTAGTTTTTCTCCCAAGCCGCGCAACATCACGATATCCGTCCCAATCTTTTATTTGATACGCGTCGACTATCTCGTCCCATTCCGAATAAAGGAAGCGCTTGCCGAATTTATGATCCGGAGCCTCTGCCGAAGCCGAGTCAATAAGCGAACGCGCTTCTTCTTTGGAGATCATCTTCGCGTCACCGATTCTAGCTCGATACAATCTGGCCGCGACCGCTTCAAGCGATAAAACGTCGATCCTCTCAGATAGTTTTGCGTTACGTTCCTGCAAAAGCAACTGGTTTCGCTTGTGCATGAGACTGTTAGCCAGAACGTCAGTAAAGGTGGTGAGCAATATTCGAACATCTGGGTTTGAACGAGCGAGCCAAACGGCTCGATGCAGCGCGACGACTGTTTTACCAGTTCCGGCGGAGCCAGACACCCGTGCCGGTCCCGAGTAATTCTTCGTGATAATCTCGCTTTGATCCGGGTGCAGGAATACAATCCACTTTTCCCACGGGAGATCCATTGCGCGTGCCAGTTCTTCTTTGTTGGATATGATGCGGAATCTGCGTTTTGCGTCCGGATGCTCGAATGGGCGATTTTTATCCACTTCAGGCAGCTTGTGCAGTAATGGGAAATTTCCGCAAGCCACTTCGAGCAATGCCTCCATCGCCTCAGATGGCAGATGATCGTTTAGCGATAGAAGATAATCCTCGTCGGCGTGCCGGACATCGCTCAACCATTCCTCAGGTACTCCATATCCAAGCAGCGTTTCGTCGGAAATATTGGAGAATAAAAGTTTGCCTTGTGCTTTATCTGTCAGCGGAATTTCTGCTTCAATGTATTTGGGGACAACGATCTCCTCGATTTTTTCGCGAATTTCCACGATTTGCGCTGCTCCGGTTACAGGGTGAACAGAAAATTTGCGCCTCTCCGCCCATTCGTACGCGTTATCGTGGTGACCCGCGTAGCAGACGAGTAAACTTTCGTCAGTCTTGTGGACGATTATTCTGAGGTCGCCAGATACGCGCACCGACCAGAAATTTTTATCTCGCGCACGGTCAAGTCTGTGAAAACTCAGCCCTGGACTGTCAGATTTTGTCTGCAAGTCAAAAACCGTTATCTTGACCTGCTTCTGTTCGTCGTTTGAAAGACGAGTCAAACTGTCGGTGAATGTGTCGGCGATTAAGAAATTCATCATAAATCACACACAACACACTACGCGGGACGTAATGTTCCCAAGTATTTTATCTTTACTGGTATTCCCTTCCATTCATTTGGAATACCGGCTTTGCGGGCCAACGACATATTATTGGCATATATAAAAATACAGGGAGTACCGTTCATTTCACCCAAACCTACTGATGTCAGCCAATTAGGGTCATTCAGGTGTTGTTGAAACGCTTTCGCTTCCACTTCGATTAGATTGTACTCCGTGTCCGCTAACAATGCTTCCACCCCCTAATTCATCTAAAACACGACGGAGAGGTGTAAAACAAGCGTATTGCCCCCCTACCGCAAAAATTAATCCCACTGCCGTTTTCTCATCCTCTGTAACAACTAGGCTTCCTGAATCTCCGGGCAATGCAAATGGGGTATTGCCTTCGCCTACAACAAACCAAAATTCGCTAAAATAAACAGTCGCATTGAATCCGTTTGCCTTATAAGGCAACTTGCTGAAGCGGATGGCCTTAGACTCGATGAATCCATGAGTGAGGCCCGTTGTACGACCGAATTTTTTCACTTTCATCCTCGCTACTGGTTCAACAATGTTTTCTGGGGTATCGTATCCATTCTCCAAGTCACCTTGCCAAGAAGTTACAAAATCTGGATTTGTTATTCTCGCCAACGCCGCATCGACAACGCAAGGTTCAATGAAGAATGGATCCCCGCTCTTTAGTTGGCATAACTTGTTCAAACGCCCTACCTCAAAAGGAGTTATTCCCAGCACGGAATCCCCGGTTGCCGGGCTCATTATTATGGTGTCAAGGAAACCATGATTACAACCGCCAATGACGTGATTATTTGACAGTACATAAAGTTGTTCGTTTTGGCGTATTATAGCGCCCATTGTACCTGCAAATTGCGCCCCTGAAGGAGCGCAAGAACTACCACAAGCACGTCTTGTGCCCTCTCCGTGTAAAAATACATTTGGTCTATTCGTGCTTTTCAACGATTGTTCCGGATTTATCGATAACGGCGATAATTTTCTGAGCCTTATTGGAACTTCATCAACTTCTTTTTCGACTTTAGCCAATGCTTTTTGCGATCCTTTCGATGAGTAAACATAAACTACTCCACCATTTTCAATTCCTTCTTCATATCCAATAGCCTGGAATGCCATTTTCGCAAAATCTTCGTCACGCAAAGCCCATGAAGTGAAATTATCAGTGGTTGACGCCGGGCTGAGGCTCATGTCAGTATCTGAAGGGCGGCCTGAAACATTAAACATTCCCTCTGTGGCAAAAGCATTAAATAAATCATTCGCTACCTCTCTTGCAGTTTTCAAATCAGTCACCTCATCCATCAAAATATAATCAATTCTGGAAAATTATTCGTCATCACCGCTAATAATTCCCTTCACACCCTATACACCTTCATAACTTCATCGCCCAGATGATTTATCACCTTCACCGCTATCCTGCCCAACCCCGGTTTGTCGAACGGGCGTGATATAGCACTGTGCAGCGTCTCCCAGGCTTCCTCGTTTATTTCGGCTTTGAGAGTCGTCTTGAGGGCTTTATACGGGTCGTTCGCGCCCAAAAAGTACGCGTGCCGCACGAAGAAACTCTCTTCATTATAGTCTGTATCCACGAACCAGCAGGCAATTCCATCAGGCCCGTCGCTCTTTATCTCGCCCGTGTTGGGGTCGAACACGTCCACTCCGTTTATCTTAACCCGCATTCTCCCTTCCGGAAGATTGATTATGTCTATGTCTGGTTCGCCGAAAATGACAAACATGTTGCCCTTACCTGTGTTTTTCAGGTCGTCAGACATGTGAAGATCAGCGTTCATGCGGGCTTTCAAGACAGGGATTCGCCCCAGTTTGTCGAAATCCGTTGTGCGGGCCTCATAGCTGAACGCGACTGCAATCAGCGCGTCGAATCCAGCGTCCGCGACTTCACGCGCAGCGGCGACCAGATCGTCGCGTCTCACCGTTCCGAACTCCGGACCGATGAATACTCCAGCGCGGCGTTCGGCGGAGCCCTCCATATAGCGCGCCTCGGCACAGATGTTGACGCCGGGCCACGGAGCCAGATATGTGAAATCTATCTTGTCGTCTTTTTTGGATTGTTGAACGCCTGAAATTTTCAAGTTTTCCAGGATCATGTTCTCGAACGATTGCGCGTCAGCCCGCGCGTCTTTGATCTTCACGCGTGAATCAATGGTGTCCCCACACTCGTCGATCTCTGCCATCCTGTGAGGCGACATGCTCTCGACCGTGAAAGGCCCGGCGACGCGGACTTTTTTGTTTTCCGCGTAAGGTTTGTCGTACAGGTACTCGAAGTCAGCGTGAGCGGCTATAGACGCGTTTATCTCTTTTTGACGCGCAATGCGCGCTTCCCACCATTCGGCGTGAACCTTCTTTACCTTGGCCGGCCAACTGTCGGTTGTGTCACGCGGTATCTCCCACTCCTGCCAGTTCAAGCCTAACACTTTGTTCAAACTCTCTCGCAGTGGTTCGAGCGTCTTTTGCCACTTCTCCCATATCACGTCTATCTCCGCGTTGTTGGCAATGGATTTAAGCGTGATGTGCGGCACGCGCTCGTACACGAAACCGTGCCTGACGCTGCCGTAGGTCGGCAGAGTCGAAGGCGCTCTGTTCATTATCTCGGCTTCCTTCTGCTGCCCCTCCGGCGAGTCCTTCAACATATAATATGGATAACGCGCTCCCATCACGCGGGCGCGCGCCAGGGCGAGCGCGACACGCGACGTGTCTATCGTTATCCACCTGCGCCCCCACTGCTCAGCGACGTATGCGGTAGTGCCGGAACCGCATGTCGGGTCGAGTACGAGGTCGCCGGGGTCGGTTGTCATGAGGATGCAGCGTTGGATAACTCTCAAACCGGTTTGGACTACGTAGAGTTTATCTGTCGCAGGCGCAGTATCTAACCAAATATTGTGAATCGGCGAAACTGGATAATCGTCTAAAAATAAACGATATCGAATGGTATTGCCACTCGAATAAGGTTCTATTCTATCGGCGTAGTCCAATCTTCTCATCCCAAGAATGGGACTTTTCCATGACCTTCCTGCCGGCGGTTCAAACGATCTCCCTCTAAAATGGAAGGTGAAAATTCCAGTCGCAAAAGAACCTGTCGGATACAATGCTGATAGTTGGTATAAACGAGAATCAGCTGGAATTCTCGAATGATCTTCGATTTCAGAAGACCCAAGTTTTTTATATGAAGTATCCTGTAGAAGAATTTGATTCCAATGACTATCCCCTTCTGTATCAGTTGCATCGAAAATTTTTCGGAATTTCAAAATGTCTATATTTTTCGCATACCATAGGAGAGTATCACAAACCCCTTCTAAAAATCTGCCTCCAAGTGTCATATTTTTCGTGCGATATGAAATCGTTTCAACGAAATTCTCTTCCCCAAATACCTCATCCATCAACGCCCTAACCCTATGTACATTCTCGTCGCCGATCTGCACGAATACGCTCCCCGAATCCGTCAGCAGATCCCTCGCGACAGTCAATCTGTCCCTCAGATACGTAAGATAACTGTGTATCCCATCTCTCCACGTATCGCGGAACGCCTTCACCTGTTCTGGCTCGCGCGTTATCTGACGCGCGTCGCCGTCCTTCACGTCGCGGCTCGTCGTGCTCCACTGGAAGTTGCTGTTGAACTTTATGCCGTATGGTGGGTCTATGTATATGCACTGTACTTTCCCGCGAAGCCCCTCGCGTTCGGCGAGGCTCGCCATCACATGAAGGCTGTCGCCCAGGATCATCCTGTTGCTCCAGTTCTGATCGTGGGCATAGAATTCCGTTTTGTCCGCGCCGTCCGGGATGCCGTTGAAATCACTGAAGAGATCGAGCTGACGATATTGCGTATGGCGCTCGTTCTTCTCAGTCTCACGCCGGAGATCATCTATCAGAACCTTCGGGTGTATCTTCTCTTGTATATAGAGCGGTGGCGCGGCGACTACGAGGTCGCTCCAGTCCAATTCATCCTTGCCTCTCCAGATGAGCTGCGGGTCGAGATCGCGGTTGCGCGCGGCTTTTTCTTCATCAAGACCAGACGCGGCGCGTTCATAGGTCACTGGTACAGGGGCCGCCTCGCCGCGCTGCAATAATGACTCCATTTCAGCCGTCGGTATGTTCAAACGTTTCTCATCGTCATGGACGAGCGTCTCTATAGATTTTTTAACTGGCTCTTTTTTCTTGTTCACGGCGGCACACCTCGTCTATCAACTTGTAAAAATCTTTCTTGATCTCGAACACATCCGTAAACTCAGCGAAAGCCCATCTGCCAAAAGTACCCAACGCATTCACGCCCGGTATCCAGTACGTATCCATAGTATCCCTTTTAAACTTCGCGTCCTCGCCTCTGTAGCCCTTTATCTCTATCACAAGCCGCAACAGATCATCGACGCCGTATCCGTCATTGATCAGGACGATAAAGTCCGGCCTGTATCTTTTGGATGCTCCGCCAAATTGATAGGGAACCTCGAAGCCGAGATTATGATTTTTCACGTATGAGTAAACTTTCGGATGTGACTCCACTACCCGGCAGAACTCGCCTTCCCAGTCGCCGTCCAGTATCACCCAGTTGATGTGGCATTTTCTGGAATCCGTCTCCCATCGGTCGATCTTCGATGTGACGAAGCGCAGATGAATAGTGGAGCCTTCCGGATTGTACGGATCAAGTATCGCGTTTACTGGATGAGTTCCGATATACGTCCTCACGATCGCCGCTCCTATTCGCTCGCAGGCCATGTTCATCAACTGAAGATACATCAATTGCGCGGGATTCGTGCCGCCCTTGCATACAAGGCAGGTGTCGAGCCATTCCCGCACCGCGCCCTTGAACTGGTTGAACATGTAATAATCGCCCCGCTGGCCCTCTTCCCGGAACTGAGTATCAAGAAGGTGTTTAGTCAGATACATTATGAGACTCGACTTTCGCATGTCCTTTATCATGTGATGCACATCCATATTTTCGGATTCCCCTACGATGCCGGCGTTGAGCGTTTCAGACGGCCCGACCAGATCAGGCGTCAACTCAAAGATCGAATCCTTTGTGAAGTTCGCTGTGATTTTTTCCTTAGGCAGTTCCGTCCGATATCCGATCACTCGGGGGAAATGAATTTCAAGAGAGTCTCTCTCAGGGCTTACAGCTCTTACCTGTGTCCTCTGAGAAGGTTTTTGGGGTGGAGAGACGACGGGTCTTGCCGTAAAATCAAACGGTATGCCGAAAACATCGGCGTATTCCACGTCAAAGAGACCTTCCTCGTTCAAATCATATGACAGACGCCTGAGAGCGCGCCCTATCACCTGCTCGCATAGCAGTTGCGTGCCAAACGCCCTGACACCCAAAACGTGGGTGACCGTATTTGCGTCCCAGCCTTCTGTCAACATGGAAACCGAGACCACACAACGAATTGAGCTGCCGAGCTGTCCTGGTCTTCCAACAGTGTTCATTACCTCGCGCAGCAGGTCATGGTCCGTGATATTTTCACCTTGAGCGGAATCGCCGCTGCGCTCAATCCTCTCCCTTCGGAAACGCTCTATCTCATCAGACGCGTTTTTCCGGAAGGCATCGTCCAACCCTTCGCCGGATTCGAGCTGCTCGCTGTCGATCAACAAGGTATTAGGCCTCTTGTACGGTTCTCCGTTTGCGTCAAAATTACGAAATAAGGGCAATCTCCCTAACTCCAGTTGTTCGCTGCCATCCTCCAATTCTCTTTTAAAACCTGATATATAGTCATAAACTAACTTTGATGTCGATGTATTGTTGCACACGATGATAAAGCATGGAGGAACCTCGATTTTCGCGTTCTCCCAGAGTTTGGAAGTTTTTTCGTAATGTCCGTACAGCGCTTGGAGCGCGTTTTGCAAAAGTATTGGGATAGAAAGAGGATCGAGTGCGCGCGTCTTACCTCTGCCCTTTTTAGGCATATCACTCTTGATGTTCTCCCAGAGATTGCGAAATTTTGGCATTTCGTCTCCTGGGGTATTCTGTGCGACCGGTACTCTGGGCAGCTTGACGATACCGCACTCTATCGCGTCCATCAACGAAAAATCGCTCATGGTCCACGGGAAGAGCGTACTCTCTGCATATCCTGAACCACGTAGGAAAAAGGGGGTGGCGGAAAGATCGATGACGTTCGCTATGCCAAGTTTGTTCCCTACTGTCTCCAACCCGGAAATCCAGAGCCGTGCAGCCTCGTTGTTCTTTTCAGCTTCAGCTTTCTCGTCTACCGTCAACTTTTCGCCTTCGCCGCTCTGTGGTCTCTCCCTGTAACAGTGATGCGCTTCGTCGTTGATGATAAAAACATTCCTTAGCCCCATAAGGTCTGGTATCACTCGCTGGAGCATCTGCCCTTCGGTCTCGGCAGTATTCAATTCGAGGTCAGAATGACGCCCTTTAAGCAAACCGCGCCCACCCTTTGAAATTTCGATCTTTTCACGCAATTTGAACGCATGATAATTTGTTATGACTATCTTCGCGCAATTTATGTCCTGAAGCATATCCGCGGGAACAAGCTCTCTGTCGGAGTAATAGCTGTCAGGGTCGTTTGGATAAAGGACGCGCAACCTATCTTTTATTGTTATCCCTGGAGTGACAATCAGAAAGCCCCTAGTGAATCGCCTACTCTGAGGGCGCCTGATGGCATTTATGGTCTGCCAAGCTATCAGCATGGCCATTACCGTAGTTTTCCCGGAGCCGGTCGCTAATTTCAGCGCCAGGCGTATCAATTTAGGGTTTGCGTTGTTGTTTGAGTTTTTGATGTGTTCTATGAAGAATCTGCCTTCTCTGGTATTCGGCGCGACTTCCGTGAGCCAGACAACGGTCTCCGCCGCTTCTATCTGACAGAAAAAAGGTTTTATCCTGCTGGAGTTACTATGAGATTGACGCCTCCAATGTTGTAGCAGCCTAGCCGTCTCAGCGGTAACACCCCAACTGGAAGGGTCGGGTATCTGCCTCCACGCATCGACGCAATCCCTGACCTGATTGATGATGGCTGTATCGCTGTATTCCTGATCTTCTGTGGACAATAAGTCCTCCGTATCGGAAAATCCAAGCGTCCTCTGTTTTACGCGAGTATCCTTCCTCTTTTTAGGATTAGGGATAGGTGTATAAAAATCCGCGGGGCGACGTTTATTTATAATACGTTGTGTCGGTTGCTTCGTATCCTTATCGAGTTCCCAATGCCGATTCGGAATTTCATAAGGCGAATTGAGAATGGGGTGATCAAAAAAAGGATTTTCCATACGAGTCCCTCCATCGACATTATTTGTTCCCCATAACCAGTACGCTCTTATCAACACTCCAAAAGTCGCACCCTTCAGAACAAAGTGATTATAACGCTTTATGGACACA